>JAFDVT010000806.1 GCA_018268875.1 Acidobacteriota bacterium | reverse complement strand
GTTACGCCCAGCGACTATCTCACGCTTAATGACGAGGTGACGAGCCTGATAGTCCTCTTTCGAAATCAGATCGAGAATGCTGCGCTTACCGGTGGCTATATGCTCCCAGTTGTCGCCACCGGCTGAAACGCGTCAAACTATTCGTTTCGGTGTGTCAACCCCACCCCGTGGGCGGACGATTACTATGTCTACGGGCTCCCAAAGGCCGGCCGTCGCCAAGCAAATCCGTAGAAACAATGCTGGCCCGCCCTCAGCTAGTTTTAAGCCGGAACTCATATCCTGCAACGCCACACGCGCGACAACCCCCGCCAGGGCGATATCATCTAACCGACGCATGAGCCCGAATCACCCCACGAAGTCGACCACCACCCGGCGCGAACTGCTGGGAACAACCACCGCCGGCGCCCTGGCAGGCCTGGCGGCAGGCAGCACCACCACTACTGCCTCCGCACAAACGCCACAACCGTCCGCACGACCCCGCATCGCCGTCTGCACCACCTACTGGGCTGCTCCGAACTCCCATGCCGACTGGATCATCTGCAAGCTCATGGACGGCTATTGGTGGGAAGGCGCCCACAAACAGTCCCGCGTCGACGTCGTATCCGCCTACATCCATCAGTTCGACAGCAGTGGACTCGGCCAGAAAGTCTGCCAGGCCAAGAACGTCCCCATCTACAAGACCGTCGGCGAGGCCGTCACGCGCGGCGGCAAGGAACTCGCCGTAGACGGGGTTGTCATCATCGGCGAACACGGCAATTATCCAACCGATCTCAAGGGTCATTGGCTACTGCCGCGCTGGTGGATGTATCAGCAGGTTGTCCGCGTCTTCGAGCAGAGCAAGCGCTCCGTGCCGGTCTTCAACGATAAGCATCTCTCCTACAATTGGGACGACGCCAAGTGGATGTTCGACAAATCCCGCGAACTGAACTTCCCCTTATCCGGCGGTTCGTCCATCCCCGTCTACTTCCGCAAGCCCGAAATCGAAATCGCGATCGACACGCCCATCAAAAACTCGATCGTCGTCGGTGCCGCACCCGACGAGGGAGGCATCTTCCATTGCATCGACGTCCTGCAATGCTTCGTGGAACGCCGCAAGGGCGGCGAGACCGGCGTCAAATCTGTGCAGTCCATCCGCGGCGGAACCGAGACTTGGAAGTGGGTGGAACGCAATCCCTGGGCAGGAAAACTGCTGGATTCGGTAGCGGCGCAATTCAACCTGAAGCAGGGAGCCTTTCAGGAAAACGCCCGGGCCAATGTGTGCATCGTCGAATACAACGACGGGACGAAAGGCGCCGTCATTGAAGGCCGCGGTGTGGGCTGGACCTACGCCGGCGAAATCGAGGGCCAGAAAGACCCCACGATCATCTCGATGCTCGGCTTTCCTGGACCTTTTGCGCAGTATCACGCCTCAAACGCCCAACCGCACTGGATTACCGAAATGATGGTGACCAAGAAGGAACCGTTCCACGCCGAACGGCTCCTCCTCTCCACCGGCATCACGAACTACTACATGGATTCCAATTGGGAAAACGGCCGTTTCTCCGCCGTAGGACGCCGCCTCGGAACACCATTCATGAACATGAGCTACCGCTCCACGCGAGGCCCGCAGTTCAACACCGGGGCGCGGCCACCGGGCAACGTACCGTACTTGCGGGGCTTTGAGAAATAGCCCCATAGACTCCCGGCGCGGAAAGTCCTCTGCGCTATGCAACTGCACACGCGCAGCGTTACCGGAACGTTCACCTCTCCGGATTCGCTCGACCGATGGGACCAGGGCGGTAGGTGGCGCGGCGAGCGCCGCCTTCGCCCGCCGCGGAACCGCCAAGCACACCGAAGCCTAGGCCCGAAGCGTATCGGGCTCGCCGGGCTTCGGCTGACGCTTCAGCCAGAACGCGTATTGGTCCGGCAGGACACCCTGCGGCATCTGTACGCCCAAAATCTGCGCGGCGTGATACGGCCAGTGCGGATCGCTCAACAGCGCCTTGCCCAGGAACACCAGGTCCACCTGCTCCTTGCGAATCAACTCGTCGGTCTTCTTCGCATCAGAAATGTTCCACGAAGTCGCCGCCGGGATTCGAACCTCGTCCCGGATCCGCTGCGCGATCGGCGCAAGAAACGCATGCTCGGCCCAAGGCACCCGGCTGACGTCAGGCGTATTGAACCCCATGCTGACGTCGATCAAATCCAATCCCTCGGCCTTCATCAAACGGATCAACTCAATCGACTCCTCGAGCGATTGTTCGCCGTCCACGTAGTCGATTACGCCAAGCCTCGCCGTCAACGGCAGATTCTCCGGCCAAACGGCGCGCACCGCCGCCAACGTTTCCAGCAGGAACCGCGCGCGATTCCGAAAACTTCCGCCGTACTCGTCCGTCCGCCGATTCGCCAGAGGCGAGAAAAAGCTCTGCCCCAGGTACCCGTGCGCCAAATGCAGTTCCAGCCATTTGAAACCGGCATCCAACGCGCGAACAGCGGACGCGGCAAACGCCTCACGCACCCGCGCGATGTCCGCGACGGTCATCTCACGAGGCGTCCTCGGCAAATGCGCCCCATACGCCAGCGCGGACGGCGCGATCGGCTCCCACGCGTCGGGATGACCAGCGGCAATGTGATCGTCGCCCTCCCACGGCTTATTGGCGCTCGCCTTCCGCCCCGCGTGCGCAATCTGAATACCCGGCACCGCGCCTTGCTGCTCGATGAACCGGACGATCGGCCGAAATGCTTCCGCCTGCTCGCCGTTCCATAACCCGGTATCCCCCGGCGTGATCCGCCCTTCCGGAGAAACCGCCGTCGCCTCCGCGACCACAAGCCCCGCGCCGCCCGCCGCCAGTGACCCCAAGTGCACCTGATGCCATGCGTTCGGCATCCCGTCAATCGCTGAGTATTGGCACATCGGTGACACGCCAATTCGATTCTTCAGCCGTACGTCCTTCAACGTAAATTCGCTAAACAAGTTCGCCATGTATGTTTTGAGTTCGAAAAAAGCTAGGTTCTGAAAGGTTTGGATGCATCCGCCTTCGCATCCGTCGCACCGAAGATAGGGCTGAATTACCTGGTTTATGTTAGCGTGAAGTTAGGTTTTTGCTAGAGCAGCGGCGTGCGGATCCTCCAGACCAACGAAATCTCAAAAACGTATCGTGGACGCAAAGTCGTCGACGATGTTTCCGTATGGATTGGACAAGGCGAAGTGGTCGGTCTGCTGGGGCCGAACGGCGCCGGCAAAACCACGTCGTTCTACATGATCGTGGGCTTGATCAGCCCCGATTCCGGCACCATCACGCTCGACGAGGAAAACATCACCTCGCTGCCGATGTTCAAGCGCGCCCGCCGGGGCATCAGCTACCTGCCGCAGGAACCGTCCGTATTCCGCAAGCTCACCGTTGAAGAGAACCTGCTCGCCATCCTCGAAACGCTGCCGTATTCGAGTGGCGAACGCATCAGCCGCATGAACCAGCTCATCGAACAACTGGGCCTGCAAACCGTGCGCAACAACAAAGGCTTCGCGCTCTCCGGTGGCGAACGCCGCCGCGTGGAAATCGCCCGGTCCCTCGTCATCGAACCCAGCTTCCTGCTGCTCGACGAACCCTTCTCCGGCATCGACCCCATCCAGGTCATCGAACTCCAGCGCATCATCGCGGACCTCAAGAATCAGGGCATCGGCATCCTGATCACGGACCACAACGTACGCGAAACCCTGGCCGTCACCGACCGCGCCTACATCATCAATAACGGGAAAATTTTCCGCACTGGTTCGCCCACGGAACTGGGCAACGACCCCGAAGTCCGCCGCGTTTACCTCGGCGAGAACTTCAACTTCATTCCTACGGTGCAGTAACCAGCCGCAGCCGTTGCATCGTGTCCCGCCGTGTCGCCCCGCGAGGCAGCACTAGCGCGTAGTCTCCATCCGAGGTGAATCCTGAAAACCGAAGCTCCATATCGCGGTACCGCCACACTTCCGCTTTCAGTTCCGGCTTCCGTTCCATCGACTCCGGCGAGCCCAAAATCAGCCACGCGCGACCCCGGTCCGACTGCCACCCGGGACCCGTCACCGTGAACCGCTCGTTCGCCTGCGACACGCGCCTCGTGTACTCTTCCTCGAACTCGATCCCGCGCCGCAGCCAGAACTGCTGCACAAACGCCTGCCGCTCGGCATCGGACTCCAGTTCGCGAAATTCGTCCCGCTCATCCGGCGTAATCAGATACACCGTCTCGGGCGAAAGCCAATGCGTGATGGTTGTCTTCGCCGCCGCGGACGGGTGCGCGCCGCCCAATGCCGGCATCGAAAACTCTCCCGGCTGTCCGGCGAGAAACACCAATGCCCAGCAGGACGCGAGTACAGACATGCATTCAATATACACTTGAAAGTCACCGTGATTCGATACCGCGTCGTAGCTTTCGCCGTGGCCCTTGCGGCCATCACATACCTGGACCGCGTCTGCATCTCGATCCTGAACCCGTACATCCGCAAAGACCTCAACCTGTCGATGGAGCAGATGAGCTACATCTTCAGTTCCTTCACCATCGCCTACACCGTCTTTGAAATTCCCACGGCCTGGTGGGCCGATCGTTCCGGCACCCGTTCCGTCCTCGCCCGCATCGTCGCGTCCTGGAGTACGTTTACCATCGCCACCGCCGGAGCCTTCAACTTCTGGTCGATGTGGATCATCCGTTTCCTGTTCGGCGCGGGCGAAGCCGGAGCCTGGCCCTGCGTCGCGCGCACCTTCGAACGTTGGATTCCCGCCAAGGAACGCGGCCGGATCCAGGGCATCTTCTTCGCCGGAGCGCACGCCGCCGGTGGACTCACACCCATCTTCATCACCGCCATCCTTCCCTTCGTACACTGGCGGGCCATCTTCGTGATGTTCGGCTGCACGGGCTTTATCTGGGCCCTCGCCTGGTACCGCTGGTTCCGCAATGAACCTTCGGAACACCCCTCGGTAACGCCCGAAGAACGCCGCCTGATTGAGGAAGGCCGTTCCGAATCCACCGGCCACAGCGAAGGCTGGGAATATTGGAAGCGCCTACTCGTCACGCCCAACGTCTGGCTGCTCTGCCTGATGTACATCGGCAACGTTTACGCCTACTACTTCTGCATCACCTGGTTCCCCGCGTACCTCGAAGAAGGCCGCGGTTTCGCCCGCGCGAGCCTCGGCTTCTTCGCCGGACTCCCGCTTTTGTCCTCGGTAGCCGGCGACATCTTCGGAGGCCGCGTCACCGATTGGGCAGTAGCAAAATACGGCCTGAAAATCGGACGCACGGGAGTCGGAGCCATCGGCTACGTCATCGCCGGCATCGCCATGGCCATCGGAGCCATCACCACGGACCCCGTCCAAGCGGTCTTGTGGATCTCCTTCGCCGTAGCCTCGACGATGTTCACGCTGGGAGCCTCCTGGTCCACCTGCATCGACATCGGAGGCAAGCATTCAGGAGTGGTGAGCGCAGCCATGAACTCGGCAGGCTCAGCCGCCGGAATCGCCTGCCCGATCATCGTGACAAAGATCTACCAGGCGACCGGAGACTGGAACATGCCCATCTTCGTCATGTCCGGCCTGTTCTTCTTTGGAGCCATCTGCTGGTTATTGATCGACCCCCGCAAGAAGGTGTTCGAATAAACCATCGCCCAAAATCGTGAGGTATGCTGTCAGAGGAAAAAAGGAGCCCCACGCATGCTCGCCCTCGCCCTCCTCGCCACTGTATCCTTCACCGCCCAGGCCGACGCCAACTGGCCCGACCAGTACGTCATGGCCAACAACATCCGCATCCACTACTGGCGAACCAACACCCCAGGCAAGCCCGTCATGATCCTCGCCCACGGCTCCTCCGACGACGGCATGTGCTGGACCAACTTCGCCCGCGAATTCGCCCAGGACTTCGACATCATCATGTACGACGCCCGTGGCCACGGGCGCACCGATCCCCCGCGTCAGGGCGACCCCGTCGATAGCCAGGTCGAAGACCTCGCCGGTCTCATCAAGGCCCTGAACATCACCAAACCCATCGTCATGGGACATTCCATGGGAGCCTCCATGGCCATCTGGTTCGGCGCCAAGTACCCCGAAACCGCCAAAGCGATCGTCCTTGAAGACCCCGGCCTCATCCCCAACCCCAACATGGCCGCGAACCTCAACGCCGACCCCGCCAAACGCATGGCCACCATCCTCGAAGGCAATAACAAGACCGTCGAACAGCAGGTCGACTGGTGCACCAAGAACACCAAGTGGGGACTCTCGGAATGTTCGATGTGGGCGCCCTCCAAGCGTTACCACCATCCGAACACCGCCTTCCGCCTCGCCGGCACGCGACCCGCCACCGTGGAACTGCTGCCCAAAATCACGGTTCCCGTCCTCATCCTCAAAGCCGACGCCAAGGACGACGTCAAAGCCCAGAACGCCAAGATCGCCGCCCTCATCCCTCGAGGCAAAATCGTTCACATCCAGGGCGCCGGCCACAACGTCCGCCGCGAAAACAAGAAGCAGACCGTCGACGAACTGCGCGCCTTCCTGGCCGCCTTATAAGACCTATAAGGCCGCAGTTCTTCAGCCACCTGCCGAAGCCATGGCAAACTGGTTATAGGTGCAGGAAACAAGCATCTTCTGGCTGCGAACCGCGGTCTTTCTATACTCGCTGGGCGTTGTATACACGCTGCTTTCCATGGCGCGGCGTCACAACCCCCTGTTCGGGGCGGCCCTCTACGGCCTCGCGCTGGGCTTTGTTTTCCACTTCGTATCCATCGTCGAACGCGGCATGCTCATCGAACGCATCCCCCTCGACAACTTCTTTGAGACCTGCTCCGCCGCGGCCTTCCTGATCGCAGGAGTCTTTCTGTTCGTCTACTGGCGTTACGACTTCAGCTCGCTCGGCATCGCGATCTTCCCCTTGGTATTCATGCTCGCGTTGATCGGCGCTATGGAAGTCCCCGTCGGACCCTGGTCCAACGCCAGCGTGCGAGGCGCGGGCCTTGCCGTCCATGTCTTGCTCATCCTGCTCGGCTACGCGGCGCTTCTGTTGATGACGCTCGCCAGCATCTTCTACCTCGTGCAGGAACGCGCCCTCAAAAACAAGCGCCCCACCGCCTGGTTCGACCGTCTGCCTCCCCTGGCCACGCTCGACATGCTGATTTCGCGATCCATGGGCTTCGGCTTCGCATTCATTACCCTCGGCCTCGTCACCGGCCTTGCCTGGGCGTTCGTCGAATCGGGAACCAAGCTCTTGTTTGAAGGCCGCGTCGGCTTCGCTTTCGTCACCTGGGTCGCCTACCTCGTGATGGTCTTCCTGCGCGCCAGCGCCGGACTCCGCGGACGCAAGGCCGCCTGGATGGCGTTGACCGTCCTCG
>JAFDVT010000805.1 GCA_018268875.1 Acidobacteriota bacterium | reverse complement strand
CGTTTGGATACCAAGGCGGGCGCGGCGAGGACGATTGCGCCGGGCAAGCCGGGCGAAAGTACGCTGTACACGCGGATTATGGGCCAGGGCGACCTGCCTCGCATGCCGATGGGCGGCAAGCCTTTGGAAGCGGCGCAGATTGCGACGATCAAGACGTGGATCGCGCAGGGTGCGGATTGGCCCGCTGGCAGCAATGCGCCGCTCGTGTCCGAAGGTCCGAAACATTGGGGTTTTGTGCCTCCCAAGAAGGCGCCGCTTCCCGCGGTGGCCGGCACGACGCCGATCGACAAGTTCATCAACGCCAAGCTCGCATCGGAAGGATTCAAGATGTCGCCCGAGGCGAACCGGGTGACGCTGCTTCGCCGGCTGAGCCTGGACCTGATCGGGTTGCCGCCGACGCCCGCGGAAGTGGACGCGTTTGTGGCGGACAAGAGTCCCAAGGCGTATGAGAAGCAGGTGGAACGGCTACTGGCCTCGCCTCACTATGGCGAACGCTGGGCCCGCCACTGGCTGGATGCGGCGCGCTATGCCGACTCGGACGGCTATGAAAAAGATAAGCAGCGGTCGGTGTGGTTTTACCGCGACTGGGTGGTGAACGCGTTTAACCGCGACCTTGGGTACGACCAGTTCATTACCGAGCAACTGGCGGGTGATCTGTTGCCGAACGCCACGCAGGATCAAAAGGTAGCGACCGGGTTCCTGCGCAATTCCATGATCAACGAGGAAGGCGGCATCGACCCGGAACAGTTCCGGATGGAGGCGATGTTCGATCGCATGGATGCGATCAGCAAAGCGATGCTGGGTCTTTCGGTGAGCTGCGCGCAGTGCCACAACCATAAGTTCGACCCGATCGCGCAGGAAGAGTATTACAAGGTGTTCGCGTTTTTGAACGACACCCACGAGTCGAGCCTCATGGCGTACACGCCGGAGCAGCAAATGAAGCGCGCGGACCTGTACCGGCGCATCCGCGACGCCGAAGAGGATTTGCGTCACAAGCATTCGGACTGGCAGACGCGCATGGCGGCGTGGGAGAAATCGCTGGCGGCGCAGCCCGACTGGAAGACGCTGGAGTTCGATATCGACGACATTTCGACGGGCGGGCAGAAGTACCAGGCGATGGGCGATGGATCGTACCTCGCGGGTGGTTACGCGCCGACCAAGCATCGCGTGAAGATGACCGTGAAAGCCGCGCCCGCATTGCAGGAGATCACTGCGTTCCGCCTGGAATTGCTGAACGATCCGAACCTGCCATTGAATGGCCCGGGACGTTCGATTCTGGGGACGGGCGCGCTGACGGAGTTCGAAGCGGAAGTGACGCGGCAGGGTGAGAAGACGCCCGAACGTCTGCAGTTTATCCGGGCGGCGGCGGACATCAATCTGCCCAAAGCGCCGCTGCTGGCGATGTACGACGACAAGTCCAAGAAGAAGCGCGTGACGGGGCCGATCGAGTACGCGATTGACGGGCGGGACGAGACGGCGTGGGGTCACGACGCGGGTCCGGCGTTGCGCAATCAGCCGCATCACGCGGTGTTCCTTCTCGATGAGCCGCTGAAGTTGGAGCCGGGGATGACCATCACGGTGTACCTGAGCCAGAAGGGCGGCGGCTGGAATAGCGACGACAATCAGAATCACAACCTGGGTCGTATGCGGGTGTCGGCGACGTCCGATCCCGAAGCGCTGGCGGACGTCATTCCGCTGAAGGTTCGCGAGGTGTTGAAGACGCCGGCGGCCAAGCGTAGCGCGGCGCAGACGCAGGCGCTGTTCAGCTACTGGCGCACGACGGTTCCCGAATGGAAGGGCGCCAACGACGAGATCGCCGGGTTGTGGAAGCAGTTTCCCGAAGGGGCGCCGCAGTTGACGCTGATGGCTCGCGACCGTTCGCGGGAAACACACCTTTTGATGCGCGGCGACTTCCTGAAGCCGGGCAAGATCGTGGAACCGGGCGTGCCCGCGGTGTTGAATCCGCTGCCGCCGAACGCTCCGCCGACGCGGTTGACGTTCGCGCGTTGGATGACGGATCGCAATGCGCCCACCACGGCTCGCGTCGCGGTGAACCGCATCTGGCAGGCGTATTTCGGCACCGGGATCGTCGCAACCAGCGAGGACTTCGGCAAGCAGGCCGAGACGCCGTCGCATCCCGAGTTACTGGACTGGCTCGCGGTGGACTTCATGGAGCATGGCTGGAGCCAGAAGTACCTGCACCGGCTGATCGTGAACTCGGACATGTACAAGCAGTCGTCGAACGTCACGCCGGAGGCGTTGTCGAAGGATCCGTACAACCGGCTGTTGTCGCATGCGCCGCGCCTGCGTGTGGAAGGCGAGATCGTGCGGGACATTGCGCTCGCGGCTTCCGGATTGTTGAACGAAAAGATCGGCGGTCCGCCGGTGTACCCGCCCGCTCCGGAATTCCTGTTCCAGCCGCCGGCCAGCTACGGTCCGAAGATCTGGAATGAAGAAAAGGGCGAGAACCGGTACCGCCGCGCGCTGTACACGCATCGTTACCGCAGCGTGCCGTATCCGGTGTTGCAGAATTTCGACACGCCGAACGGCGACGCGTCGTGCCCGAAGCGGCCGAGGTCGAACACCCCGCTGCAGGCATTGACGACATTGAATGAGCCTCTGTTCTTTGAGGCCGCGCAGGCATTGGGCGCGAAGGTACTGCGGGAAGGCGGAGCGACCGACAAGGACCGGTTGACGTACGCGTTCCGCCGGGTGCTGTCGCGCGCGCCGCAAGCCGATGAACAACAAACTCTGCTCGCGTTTTTGGACAAGCAACAAACGCGACTGGGCAAACCCGAAGCCGCCTGGACCGCGGTCGCGCGCGTGATCCTGAACCTCGACGAAGCGATTACGAAGGAGTAATAGTCATGACGAATCCTATTGCACGGCGCTGGTTTTTGAAGGACTGCGGCATCGGTCTGGGCGCGATGGCGTTTGCGCATCTGGCGAATGCCGCCACCGCTTCGAACAATCCGATGGCGGTGAAGCCAACGCACTTTACGGGCAAGGCCAAGCGCGTGATCTTCCTGTTCATGGCCGGCGCGCCGAGCCATCTGGAACTGTTCGACTTCAAGCCGCAACTGGCGAAGTTCGACGGTACGCTGCCGCCCGCCGATTTGTTGAAAGGCTATCGCGCGGCGTTCATCAACCCGAATTCGAAGTTGCTGGGACCGAAGTTCAAGTTCGCGAAGTATGGGCAGAGCGGGACGGAAGTGTCGGAACTTCTGCCGCATTTTGCCAAGATCGTGGACGAGGTGACGATCGTCAAGTCGATGGCCACCGACGCGTTCAATCATGCGCCGGCGCAGTTGATGATGAACACCGGCACGCAGCAGTTCGGACGGCCGAGCATGGGCGCGTGGACGACGTACGGCATGGGTTCCGAATCGCAGGACCTGCCGGGGTTCGTGGTGTTCAGCACGGGCAAGAAAGGGCCCAGCGCGGGCAATTCGTGCTGGGGTTCGGGGTTCCTGCCGACGGCGTACCAGGGCGTGCAGTTCCGCGGCGCGGGCGACCCGGTGCTGTATCTATCGAATCCTCCGGGGATCGACAACCAACTGCAGCGGGATTCGCTGGACGTGATTGGCAAGCTGAACAAGGCTCGCCTGGCGGAGACGGGTGACCCCGAGATCGATACGCGGATCAACGCGTTCGAGATGGCGTACCGGATGCAGTCGAGCGCGCCGGAGTTGATCGACATCGGCAAGGAGCCGAAGCATGTCCTGGAGATGTACGG
>JAFDVT010000804.1 GCA_018268875.1 Acidobacteriota bacterium | reverse complement strand
GTACCGGAGTAGGCGACCGCCGAAGACGGAATGGCGCACCCGCTGTGGGATGGCACGGGGATTTCGCGGGCGGATCCGCTTTCGAGGCGCGGCATGCCGAACGCGCCGCTCTGCTGGCTGCCGTCTTCGGGCGACCTGGTGTCCACCAGTCGGCATGGCGCGATGGGAACGTACAGCAGTCCCGCGGGGGCGGCGGCCAACTGGCGAACCGTTTGCGTCTGGCCGAAGATCCGTATCGTGGTGCTGCGTTCGCTGGCGGCGGTGTTGGCGGCGATGCGCAGGTTGACGGTATCGCTAGTAGGGGCGCCGTTCAACGTCATCCAGGACGCGCCGGAGGCGACGTTCGCATTGCAGCCGGAACCGGACGACTGGATGCGCAACGAAACATCGGCGCCGGACGCCGGTATGACGAGCCCGGACTGTGCGTCCAACCCCGAAACGCTACACACGCTCAGCGAGGTTCCGTTCAACTGGATAAAGGCCAGCAGCGTTTTTGAAGGATCGCTGGCGCTGGTGGCGCGGACCACGGCGGTCTGCGTCGTGCCGGCCACCGTCTGGGGCACGGTATAAGCGCCGCTCGCCGTAACCGACCCGGGACCGCGCACCATGGCCCAGTTGACCTCGGCGGGCATCAGCCATCCGGCGGTGTTCAACTGGTAGCGCTGCCCCACGGCGACTTCCGCCGGCGCGTTGTCGATCTCGAGCCGCGCATTCGAAGCTTCGGGCGTGATCTCGACGGCGGACCACGAGCAATGATGCGTCTGCACCGTGGACGGACCGCGGTAGCGCAGCGCGAGGTACGCCGATCCGTCGGTCACCTGCATCGGAACATCGAGGTATCCGCCGGTGTAGCGCGCCCAGTTGGTGACGCTGCCAATGCGGAAGTCCCGCCGGTACAACTGGCCCTGTACGTCGACGTGGCAGACGTATTCCTGCTCGGTCAGCGCCACGGCCGCGGGACCCGTGTTGATCGACATGTAGATGCGGGCCTTGTAATTGCCGTTGGGCAGGTACCATTTCAGGCGCCCGTCGCCATAGTAGTAGCGGGTTTCGGCGTACACGGTGTCCGGCGGACCTCCCGTCCAGGCGTAGCCGAAGCCTTCCACCTGCGCCCATTCGTCGCGCCACCAGGTGTGGCCGTCGCCGTCCACAAATTCGCTACCGGTGTGACCCAGGTTCAGGCGGACCGCGCCGCCGTCGTTGTCCGGCCATACCGTAACGTCGATGTACGCCTTGGCGGTCTCGTCGGCGCCGCTGGTGGCCGTCATGCGTACCCGCGTCGGCTCGCTGATGGAACGCGGCGCGGTGAACCGTCCCGTGGACTGGTCGAGCGTACCAATCTCCGGCGACATGGTCCAGTTCACGCTGACGTCCTCGCTGCCGGTGGCCCAGCCCTGCAGGTCCACGGTGTGGCCGGCCATTACCGTCATCATCGGTTCGGCGACGCCCACGGTGACGCCCCGCAGGTTGATGCGGACGGAGGTTTGGTTGCCCTGCGCATCGGTGGCCACCACCTCGGCGAACTGCGACGGGTTCTGGTAGCCGTTGCCGATCTTCACCGCGCCCTGGGACGCGTTCAACATCATGGCGGAGGTGTCGACTACTTCGAGGTCGCGCGAACGCACCTTGCCGGTGATTTCGCGAAGGGCCGTGCGCATTTCCGCATCCATCCACACGTCGGTATTGGTCTGGATGGCGTAGCTCAAGCCGCCGTCGGTCAGAATCATGCCATAGCGTTTGATGGCCTCCAGCACGATGCGCGCCTTGGGGGAGAATCCCGATAGATCCACGTTGGACTTGAGCCGTACATACATGCCGTATTCGAAGCAGCCGCGCAGGTCCGTCAGCACGAACGAACAGAAGGGAATGGCGTTGGCGCTGGCCGGCCAGATGTAGGACGGCGAAATGTAGCCGTTGGCCATCGAAAACCGCAGCGCATGCCGTACCTCGCCGCTCTGGATGTCGGCCAGCGTCAGCGATACCGGCTGTTGGGCCATGCCGGCCGCGTCGGTGGCGCCGGTGGTGGGCAAGTTGAAGTCGCTCACGTATTTGACGCCGCTTTGCGCGGTGCACAAAGGACAGTTCTGTATGACATTGGCGCCCACCGGATAGCGGTTGTAAATGTCGGTGAACTCGCAGGTTTCGCGGTTCACATACACTTCATGGTTGTCGGTGTTGTTGAACGGCGGCATAAACACACCGGTTTCCGTCTTCAGCTTGGGCCATTCCAGAACCTGGAAGTTGCCGTTGTTCAGCGGCGTGTAATAAAAGTTTCCGGCAAAGTTGGGACTGGTGTTCGTCGTGACATTGGTCCAGAACGACGGTTCGAACGTGAGGGCGAAGTTCCCGTCGTTGGTGCTCATCATGAACGACGAATAGCGGTGGACGGGCAGGGAATCGACGCGTGTGGCAAACATATGATCCGGCGGCATGATCTGGCACGGACCGGCCTTTTGTTTGACGTCGACATGGGCGGGCGCTGTGTATACGCCGCTGGCGCTGATCGACCCGGCGCTGCCGGACCGCAAAGACCAGGTGACCCCCCGGTTGGCCGTAAATTGTGTGCTTTCGCCCTGGCGTACGGTCGGCTTTGCGGGACTGATCGTCAGTCCCTGGGCCCAAACGGCGGCCGAGGTCCCCAGAAACACAGCAACAACAAATAGTCGCAAACGATTACTCCCCCCAAGCTATCCCTGTGTGGTAGAGCTTACACCCACAGAGTTTCCCTTTATTTTCTCGCAAATTGCGCTCTCCGGTGTGGTCCGATAAACTTGCTGTACAGTGGGCGTTCTCGATGGTTTTATCCACAAACTGAAGCAGGGAGAGACGCCTTTTTTCCGTACCCTTGGCCGTATTGCCCGTTGGTTTCTGCGGCCGACGGCGCCCCGGGTCCCCGACGCGCTTCGCCCCTTGGGACGGCTCGTCTACGGCGCGCATTATTCGGCGATCGACCTGTTCCGGGCTATCGTCAACCTGTTTTATTCGAACCCTCTTTTCCAAAGCCGTTGCAAAACAGTGGGTAGGAATCTCTCGATCGGAAACCTCCCTTATGTACAAGGACTGGTAGAAATCGAAATTGGCGACAGCGTCCTGCTCGGCGGCAATGTAATGATTCTGTCACCCAACCGCTTGCCGGCCCCCAAACTGGTGCTGGGCAACCATTCCGAGCTGAACTGGAACGTACAAATCAACGTCAGCCGCGAAGTCGTGATCGAAGATTACGTGCGCGTGTCATACGACTGCCGGATTTCCGATTCCGACGGCCATCCGCGCCAGGCCGACCTGCGCGCCCAGGACCTGCCGCCGTCGCCCCGCGACATCCGTCCGGTGCGCCTCTGCCGCTATGCCTGGATCGGAAATGGAACGCATATTCTGAAAGGCGTCACCATCGGCGAGGGCGCTGTGGTGGGGGCGAACAGCGTCGTGATTTCCGATATCCCGCCGTACAGCCTCGCCATGGGGAACCCCGCGGAAGTGATCCTGCCCAATTACGGAAAGCCGTCCAAGGCCAAGAAAGAAAATGCCGTGCCTCCGGCGTAAAACAGCCGATATCCTAAAGAAGACTCTGTTTTCAACGGAGGGGACCAAGGCACTATGACAAGACAAGAATTTCTGGCGGGTCTGGACGACGCGGTAAGCCTGCCGGTTGGAACCCTGCAAGGTTCGGAACAACTGGAAGACCTGGAAAATTGGGACTCCATGGCGATGGTCAGCTTTATCGCGCTCGCCGACAGCCACAACGGCAAGCAGCTTTCGGTGAAGCAGATCGGCCAGTGTAAAACCGTCGCGGAACTGTTGCAGCTCGCCCAGGTGGAGGAGTAGCCCAGGCAGTGCACGCCTCTATCGCCGGCATCGAATACGTTCTGCCCGAACAGGCTCTTACGACAGCGAGCCTGGCGGCCGAGTTCCCGGACTGGGACGTCGAAAAGATCGACTCGAAAACCGGCATTCACACCCGCCCGGTGGCCGCGCCGGACCAGTGCGCGTCGGACCTTGCCGAACTGGCCGCCCGCAAGCTGTTCGAGCGCGGGTTGGTGAAGCCGGAAGAGGTCGATTTTGTGCTGTTTTGCACCCAGACGCCGGATCATTTTCTGCCGCCGTCGGCCTGCCTGTTGCAGCATCGTTTGGGCATTCCGGTGACGGCCGGCGCGTTTGACTTCAACCTGGGTTCGTCGGGTTATGTGTACGGTCTGGGTTTGGCGGAAGGCTTGATCGCCACCGGCCAGGCGACCACGATTCTGCTGCTCACCGGCGATACCTACAGCAAGTTCATTCATCCCAAGGACAAAAGCGTTCGCACGATTTTTGGGGACTCCGGCACGGCTACGCTGGTGCGCGCCGTCGAACAACCCGCGCTCGGGCCGTTCCTGTATGGCACAGATGGCCGCGGCGGACCCAACCTGACGGTTCCCGCCGGGGCGATGCGCCAGCCGCATTCGCCCGAAACGGCGCGTGAATACGGCGACGACAGCGGCAACGTTCGCAGCCTGGACAACCTGTACATGAACGGCGCGGAAATCTTTACCTTCACGCTGCAGGCGGTTCCGGCCAGCGTCAACGGCCTGCTCGCAAAAGCCGGCCTTACGGCGGATGAAATCGACCTGTTCGTCTTCCACCAGCCCAACCGGTACATGCTGGAACATCTGCGCAAAAAGATGAAGCTGCCCGCCGAAAAAGTGCCGGTGACCATCGAACATTGCGCCAACACCGTGTCCGGCTCGGTGCCGATCGTGCTGAAGCATGCGGGGCTTGACGGCAAGCTGCAGCCGGGTTCGCGCATTCTGCTCGCCGGCTTCGGCGTCGGCTATTCCTGGGGCGCCACGCTGCTGCGCTGGAACCAACTGGCGACGGTGTGAGCGAAACCTCGTCTTCTTCTCCTTCGCTATCCAGTAAAACCGCCACTGGCGCAAGCTGGTCCATGCTCGCCACCGCCGCGCGGCAACTGGTGTCGCTGGGCGGCGTCGCCGTGCTGGCGCGCCTGCTCGATCCCAAGGCGTACGGCCTGATGGGCATGGCCGCCACCATCACGGTCTTCCTGATCAACTTCCGCGACCTCGGCACCACGGCCGCCGTCGTACAGCGCAAGGAACTCAACCAGCGGCTGTTGTCCAGCCTGTTCTGGTTGAACATGGGGTTCGGACTGTTGCTGACGGTGCTGGTCGCCGGGCTGTCGGCGCCCGCCGCGGCCTTCTTCCACGACGATCAGGTGGGGCCGATTCTTCGCGCGATCTCGTTTTCGTTTGTACTGGCCTCGGCGGGCATGATCCACCAGGCCTTGCTGACCCGCGACATGTCGTTCCACCATGTCGCGATGGCCGACTTTGCCGCGTCGCTCGCGGGCTATGCCGTGGCGATCGCCTGCGCGTTACGAGGCTGGGGCGTGTGGAGCCTGGTCGCCTCCAACCTGACGATTCCGCTGGTGTCCACGGTGCTGTACTGGGTGTTCTGTGCCTGGCGTCCGTCGCTGGTGGTGGATCGCGCGGAGATCGGACAGGTGTTCGGCTTCAGCGCGAACCTCACCGGCTTCGGCATGGTGAACTTTTTTTCGAGGAACGCCGACAACATCATCATCGGGCGCGTGCTGGGCGCGCAACCGCTGGGGCTCTACCAGATGGCGTACAACCTGATGCTGTACCCGTTGCAGAACGTCAGTTCCGTCATCGCGCAAGTGCTGTTCCCGGCCTTTGCCCGCATTCAGGACGACAACGAACGGTTCCGTTCGGCGTATGTACGCAGTTGCCTTCTCATCGGCCTGTTGACGTTCCCGCTGATTGCCGGACTGGGTTCGATTGCCGATCCGCTGCTGGGTACCGCGCTGGGCGAAAAATGGATTCCCGCCGTCACGACGTTTCAGATCCTCGCGCCGGTTGGCCTGGTGCAGAGCATCTTTACGACGATGGGGCAGATCTTCATTTCCAAGGGCCGGACGGACCTGCTGTTCCGCTGGGGTATTTTTTCCTGCGTCGTGCTGGTGACGGCGTTCTTCATCGGCGTGCCGTACGGCATCGCTGGCGTGGCCGTTTCCTACGTGGTGGCGTACCTGGCGATCATCGCGCCTTCCGGATTCCTGCTGGCGTTCCGCCTGATCGAGCTGCCTCTGGGACAGTTCCTGAAGCCGTTCCTCCCGCAGCTGCTGATCACCGCCGGGATGGCGTTTTCCGCCTGGGGAACGCTGCGTGTACTTGGGGAATGGGGCGTCGGCAACTGGCCGCGGCTCATTGCGGCGATCACCGTGGGAGCGGTGGTCTACATCGGGGCCCTGCTGCTTTTCCGGCCTCCGGTGATGCGGCATCTATCGCAGGACGTGCTGGCCAAAGCCTCGCACCCGGCGGCTCGCAAGCTGGCGGCGATGCTCCTGTCGAATTAGGCCTTGCGCTGATAAATCTGGATCACGCCGCTGGCAAACGGCAGGTTCATGTTGAACCACAGGTGATTGATGCGGGCCATCAGAGGCCGGATCGCGGCGGGAACCCGCAACGGGTCCACCACAAACAGGCTTCTTTGCTTCACCAGGTGCAAACCGGCCTTTTCCATTTCCTTTTCGATGGCGTCCAGATGGAACATCCGCACCAGGAACGGTGCGCCCTGGTATTCGCTCCAGAACTCCCAGCCGGCGGGCGTTTTCTTGAGCTCCGAACGGTTCTTGCGGAACGGCCGCATGAGCCGTACGATAAACCCTTCCACCGACGTCGCGTTGCTTTCAAACACCACAAAGTACCCGTTGGGTTTGACGCGCGTCGCGAGGTTGGCCAGTGCCTTGCTCCAGTCCGGAATGTGCATGAACACGCCCCGGCAATGGACATGTTCGCCCTGAACGGCCGGCGACAGATCCTCGAGCGAGCTTTGTTCGAACCGCACCTGCGCGGCGCATTCCGGATGCCGGGCCGCATTGCTTCGGGCGGCTTCGATCGCCTTGGCGGAAATATCCACGCCCAGCACCTGGCAGCCGTGCGACCACAAACGGAAGCAAAGGTCCCCGGTGCCGCAGCCGGAATCGATCCATTTCCCGGCCGGCAGCTGGACAGTGTGAAACATCCAGTCATACACCTGGTCGTCGAAACTGGCCTGGGCCCCGCCGGGGTGATAGGCATCTTTCCAAATCTGGTGAATGTCGGTCGCGTTATAGGTTTGGTGCAGTGCCACTTGATCTTATTGTAGGACTCAGGGGGTCAAAAACGATTCGTAAATGTCCTGAGTACGCTGTACATTCGCCTGTAGATTCAGGTGCTGGCGGGTATAGTCCGCGGCCCGTTGCGCGAGGTTGAGGCGGAGTTCCGGGTTGCGGATCAGCTTAGCCAGCCGTTCGGCGAGCGCTTGCGAATCGCCGGCCGGAAACAGCAGGCCGCGTTCTTCGTTCGCGCCGATCATCTCCGGCGTACCTCCGACCCGCGAACCAACCGGGCAACAGCCGGACGCCATGGCCTCGAGCAGGGCATTCGAAAACGCCTCGGAATGGGAACTGAGGACAAAAATATCGATCGATCGCAAATGCCCGGCGACGGCCGAAGTGGCCGGTACAAACACGATGTCGTTGGTGATGCCAAGCCGTTCGGCGTTCGCCACCAGCTTGGGAAGTTCCGCGCCGCTACCCACCAGCAACAGCTTGATGCCCGGCAGCAGGCCGCGAACCTGGGCGAACGCTTCCTGCAGCAGGTCCAGCGCTTTTTCCGGCCGTAGCGCGCAGATCGCGCCGATCACCAGCGGGGCGTTACCCAAACCTTCGGGCCGGATCGCCTCGCCGCCGGGAAAGAACTGGTTCGTATCGACGCCGTTGTAACAAAGCTCGACGCGAGCCGACGCCGGCAGGCCTTCGTCCTCGATCCAATGCTTTCGCATGGCCTCGCAATTGACGATATAGCCGGTCGCCTGGCCGTCGCTCCAGCGCCATTGGCTATGGCTGCGCGGGTCCAGCAACAGACGGCTGCCAAGCAGGCTGGTCAACCGGGTGGAAACGCCGGCGAGCCTCGCCACCGGGAGCACGAACACCGCTGTCGTATCCCAGGCATGCACCAGGCGGATCTTGTGGCGGCGGATGTAACGGATCAGCTCCCAGCTCAGCTTTGCGGTACCCGCCGAGGCCAACGACCGCACGGGAAGATGCAGCAGCGGTACACCGGCCTTGCGCAAGTCCTCGGCGCGCATACCGTGGTCATGGTAGCTGGCGACGTGCGGCGCAAATCGCGTCCGGTCCAGGTTCATCGCAATGCGCGACACGTCGCGTTCGATGCCGCCCTGGTCGAGCTCGCGAACGGTCATCAGAATGGGGATGGGTCGCAGGGAGGAAGTTCCTTCTTCCATTATCGCGGCGTCCCGATTGCGGCAGCAGCGGCGGCGTTTCGAAGAGCTTCGGTAACGGCCTTGTGGTAACCCGCCGGGGTATGCGACGCAAGAACCGGTTCCGCGCCGGCCGTCAGACGGCTTGCCAGCGCCGGTTCCGTCAGGACCCGTTGTAACGCCGCCGCCAGCGCCGCTACATCGCACTTCGGCGTCAGCAGCGCGCTCACGCCGTCCTCGGCCATTTCGGGAATTCCGCCCACCCGCGAGGCGACCACCGGCACGCCGGCCGCCATCGCCTCCAGCAGTACATTGGGCGATCCTTCGCTATGCGACGGCAACGCGAACACCTGCGCCATGCCGTAATACGGCTTGAGGTCCGCCTGTTGCCCGGCGAGGATCAGGCGATCCCCGGCGATACCGCGTTGCCGTGCCAGATCGAGTAACGCCTGCCGTTCCGGACCCTCGCCCGCAATCACCAGCCGCAGCGACGGTTGCTCGCGCAGCAGTACCGCGAACGCTTCCACCAGCTCCAGATGCCCTTTTTCCCGCGACAGCCGCCCCGCGGTAAAGATCACGTTTTCCTCGGGACCAATGCCCAGTTCCTTGCGCAGTGCCGCCACTTGCGAGGCCGTGGCGCGAACCCCTGCGCGTATCGGCATATGCTGCACCAGAATCCGCCCGTCCGGTACGCCATGCTCCCGCAACTGCCCGGCGAACGGCTGGCAAACCGTCATCGCCTGATGCGCCGCCCGCAGCGACCACCGGTCCAGTTGGTTATACAGATGCATCTTCCAGTCGGTGGACGTATAGCCGTGGTGGAACGCCAACCATCCGGCATTCTTCTGCAACCCCGCCATCCGCACCAGAAAATGCGACTTCACCGAGTTCGACCACACGACATGAGGCTTGCGGCGGCTCTGCATCTCACGCAGCTGGTCCACCGCCGAAAGATCGAACCGCCGGCTTTCCTCCACGATTTCGCGATGCACCGGCAGTTCCCGAATCGCCTCGCGCAGTACCGGCTGTTC
>JAFDVT010000803.1 GCA_018268875.1 Acidobacteriota bacterium | reverse complement strand
GCGGCGGCCGTGAGGTTGGCGGTGCTCGTGATGGTGGCGCATTTGGCGGTGGACCTTGGAATGGCGGTCCTCTAGGCGGGCGTGTACTGCCGGCGGAGAGCGCGGAGCGGGCGTTACGCGAGGCTTCGCGCGACATGGCGCAGATTCGCCAGACGCTGCGCGACAATCCGGAACTCGCTCGCGAGTTCGGCGATGCGTTCAACGAACTGCAGCGGATGGATTTCTCCAAACTACCGCAGCGACCGGAGCTCGAAGAGCGGTTGCGGCGTCAGGTGATGCCGAACATCGAGGCGTTGGAACTGATGCTGCGGCGGAAGCTCGACGAATCGCGCGGCGGGCAGGTTCGCAACGCGGCGAGCGAACGTCCACCGGACGGCTACGCGGACAAGGTTGCGGATTACTTCCGGCGGTTGAGCAAGGGACGGTAACGCCGTCTGCCGGAATTGCCTGAGGTCGAGGCGGTAGCGCGGCGGCTGCGCGAGCAGTTGCCCGCTGGCTCGCCGGCGATTGTTGCGGGACAAATTGTGCGTCTGTCGGTAACGCGGCCGCAAACGCCGGAAGAAGTACTTGCCGGAACCATCGGGGCCGCGATCGTGGCTGTGCGCCGGGCCGGCAAGCATATCCTGATCGACCTCACTTCCCATCACGTTCTGGAAATTCATCTGCGCATGACGGGCAATCTGTTCGTCATTCCAGATGTACGTTTCCGGAATGCCGCATCGCGGGCGTGGTTCGAGTTCGCAAACGGCGCGGGACTGGTGTTTGAAGATCCTCGCGCGCTGGGGAAGATTCACCTTCGCGAGGCCGGGTACAAGCCAGCCGTGGGTCCGGAGCCCGAGGACATATCCTTCGAACAGTTCGTGGAACTGGTTCGCAAGGCGCCTCGCACACCGGCAAAGCTGTTCCTGATGGATCAAGCGCGCATCGCGGGACTGGGCAACATCTACGCGGCGGAGGTGCTGTTCGCGGCGCGGCTGAGTCCGGTAAAGCCACTGGCCGGGGCGAGCGTTCGGAAGTTGCGCGCGCTGCATCAAGCGATGGCCGAAGTACTTCGTGAGGCCAAGGCTTCGGCGTACCGCGGGTACACCGATCCGGGCCATTTTGGAGAAGGCGAAAATTATCCCGTCGCGGTGTATGATCGCGAAGGGGAACCCTGTGTTCGCAATTGCGGCCGCAGAATCCAACGGATCCGCCAAGGCGGCAGGTCCACGTATTATTGTCCGGCTTGCCAACGCTGAGGTCATATCCATATGCAGTACCGTTTGTTGCTTTTACTCATTGCTTCTTCCTGCTTTGTATTGGAGGCGCAGGGTCCCGTGCGGCCGCCCACGCGACGGCCTTCTTCGTCTTCGTCACAGCCGCAACAAGGCAACGGATCTTCACCGGCCACCGGGGCAAACCGGCAAGGAGGTTCGGCCGAAGGCGAGCCCGCGCCGTTGAACCCCGAAGATTATGGGTCCGTGCAAGGAACGGTGCTGGATATCCAGACCGGGCAACCATTGAAGAAAGCCGAAGTGATGATGATGCGGGGCGACGGGCGTAACGACACGCCCGATTCACAAACCGCCGTGACCGGAGTGGACGGCGTCTTTCAATTTGTGAAGATCGCCCCCGGCCGCTATTCGGTTCGCGTGCAAAAGACCGGGTATGTGGGGGCCAATCGCGGGACCAGTGCCGCGGCGTCGCGCGGCGTGGGCAGTTCCGTCGCGACGTTGACGCTGAACAAGGGCGAGAACGTTCGTGACTTCAGCTTCAAGATGCAGCCGCACGGCGTGATTTCCGGTCGCGTGTTGGACGACGAGGGCGAACCTGTCGCGCGCGTGCAGGTGCAAGCGCTGCGGTACGTGTACCAGAACGGGCAGAAGCGCTTGATGCCGATGAATTCGAACATGACGAACGACCTGGGCGAGTACCGCATCTGGGGCATGGCGCCGGGCAATTATTTCCTTTCGGCCTCCCCGCTCGACTTCAATTTCGCGCCACGCAACCGGCCCGCGCGCGACGGATACGCCACCACGTACTATCCCACGGCGGCGAGCGTGGATCGCGCGAGCCAACTGGCAGTAACCGCCGGAGCGCGCATGGACAACGTCGATCTACGTCTGCAACGGGCGCACATGGTGACGATTACGGGAGTGGTGATCGACGGGACGACGGGCGAGAAAGCGTCGCGAGCAAATGTCATGATCACGCCCAATGGCGACGCCGGCGCCGGAGCGATGATGATGGGAATGCGCAGCGGCGGCATGGCCCGCAACGGCGCGTTTACGCTGCAAAACGTAACGGCGGGTTCCTACACGCTGACCGCGAACATCTTCGGCGAACAGGGGCGCGGCCTGGTCGTGGGTACGCTGAATGTCGAAGTCGGCGCCGAGGACATCAAGGGGCTGACGATTGTCGCGCATCCGGGGGCGACGGTGACCGGCAAGGTGAAGTACGAAGGTTCGGACACGGCGCCTGTGGCCTCGAACCTGCGCGTCATGTTGGAAGGGGTCCGGCCGCAGATGATGATGGGCATGTCCGGCGCGCAGGTGAAGGAAGACGGCAAGATCGAGTTCGCCAATGTGGCGGCGTCGAAGTTCCGCGTGCGTGCGTTTGGATTGCCCGATGGGTATTACCTGAAGGAAGTGAAGCTGGGCAACCAGGACGTACGGCAAACGGGGCTGGACTTCACCAACGGAGTGTCGGGCGAGTTGGAAATCACACTGGCGCCGGGCGCGGGTACGTTGAGCGGCGTGGTGAGGACAAGCAAGGACGAGACACAGTCGAACGTCGTTGTGGTGTTGGCGCCAAAGACCGAATATGCCGGCTTGAGCGATCAGATTCGCAACACGATTAGCGGGACCAAAGGCGAATACACGTTCACGGGCCTCGCGCCAGGGGATTACGACGTGTACGTGTTCGAGGACATCGAGCAGGGTGCGTGGACGGATCCCGAGGTACGGCTGGCGGCGAAGGACTCTTCGAAATCGGTAAAGGTGGATGGCGGAGCGGCCGCGACGCTCGACCTTAAGCTGCCGCGCCAGCAGTAGTCACAAGTGCGGAGCGGCGATCGATGTCGCGAGCGATGGTTCGCGAACCGGCCCAGAGTACGCCGGCAAGCAGCAGGCTGAGCACAGGGATGATGAGCATCGCTTCCTGCAGGCCGATGGCTCTGGCTTCGGGCCCCGCGACGCCGAGGCGTTCCGCCGCAACGCGCGCGCGCCAGTCGCTCAATTGACCGGTGAGCAGCGGTCCAAGAGCCGCGCCGCACATGTACATAAACAGGAAGTACAGCGACATCGCGCTGCCGCGAAGCGT
>JAFDVT010000802.1 GCA_018268875.1 Acidobacteriota bacterium | reverse complement strand
CCTTGTCGCCCAGCTTCACCTTGCCGAGTTGGGCTTCCGTGATGTAGCCGCGAACCCAGGGCTTGGCTGTGTCGCCGATGGTGACGACCGGGACGCCCGCGTTCAGAACTTCGCCGAGGTCGGCGTCCTTGTCGAGGACGACGCCGTCCACCGGCGACTCGGCGGTCGCGCCGTTGAATTGGACGTCGAGGACAGCGACCTGCGCTTTGGCACGGTCGACTTCGGAGCGGCGGCCGGCGGCTTCAAATTCGCGACGCTTCACCTCGAGGCGGTTGTTCTCCGCGGCTTTGAGGGCGGCCTGCGCGCGGGCGACTTGGGCCCGGATCACTTCGATGTCTTCCTTGCGTGGGCCTTCTTTAACGATGGACAAACGCATTTCGGCCTGGCGGACGAGGGCCGAGGTGGAATCGAACCGGGTCTTGAACTGATCGTACTGGGCGCGCGAAATATCTTCGTCGGCGAACAGCTTTTGGGCGCGATCCCAATCGGCTTTGGCCTGCGCGTTCTGGGTTTTGGCATCGGCGACCGCGGCCTCGGACTGCTGCACTTCCTGCGGCCGCGAACCGGCGAGCGCCTCGGCCAACTGTGCCTGGACCGCGTGGAGTTCGGCCGTGCGGAGTTCGATTTCGCGTTCCACGGACTGCTTTTGCCAGGCGACAGCGGTGGTCAATTGTTCATAGGTGGACTGTGCGGACGCAACGGCGGCCTGGTCGCGTTCCATCTGGCGGGTGATGCTCTCGCGGTCGGAACGGGCCAAAACCTGGCCTTTTTTGACGGTGGCGCCTTCTTCGACATCGATGGACATCACGCGCCCGGGGTACTTGAAAGCGACCGCGACCTGGGTCATTTCGATGTTGCCGGACAGGTGGATTTCGTTGTCAGGGATGGTGTTGCGGGTCCGGAAATAGTACACGGCGGCGCCGGCGATGGCCGCGATCAGGAGAATTGGCAAAATGCGTTTCATTACTGAATCACCTTGTGAATGACGCCCATGGCGCTGGCCAGTTCGATTTTGGCGAGGTTGTGAAGGAAGAGAGCGGAGGTACGGTTGTCGCGGGCGCGGGCGAGGCGGGTTTGCGCGTCGGTGACCTCGATGCTGGCGCCTACGCCGGCCTGGTAGCGGCGGCGGGCCTGCGCGAGTTCGGCATCGGCGAGTTGGACGCCCTGTTCCGCGACGGACACCTGGCCTGCGGCGGATTGCAGGTCCTCAAACGCGGTGCGTACTTCGGCTTCTACCTGCAATTTGAGGTCGCGGGCACGGATCTGTTCCTGCCGGTAGAGCGAGGCCGATTCGGCGCGTCGGGCATCGCGGCGGCCACCATCCCAGATGGGGATGCGAAGGGAGACGCCAAAGGTACGCGTGTAGCGAACGTCGCCGGGGTTGAGTCCAATGCCTCCGGCGTCGGCAAAGCCCGCGACCGATGGAAGGCGTTCCCATTTGACGGCGTCTAGCTGCATCTTCATGACGGTCTCGCGGCGCTGCTGGACCTTCAGATCGGCCCGCGTGGTCGCGGCGGTTTCGATGGCGGCCGGTAGCGTGACGTCCTCGGCGGGGTTGAACTGCAACTTGTCGGTCGCGTCAATGTGAGCCGAAAGGTTGAGGCCGATGGCGCGAAGAAGTTGTACCTCGGCCTGCGCGCGGTCATTACGTGCGACCAGCACTCGCTGTTTGTCATTGGCCAACTGGACCTGGGCTCGCGTGACCTCGATGCCTGTACCGGTTCCGGCGTCCTTCTGCGAATTGGCGAGGTCGAGCAGGGATTGGGACAGCGTGACGTTGGCCTCGGCGGTCGTTACGGTTTCGCCGGCCCGGACCAGCGCGAGGTAGGCGCGGGCGACGGTGTCGCTGACGGCGTTACGGGCGGCGTCTTCCTCGGCCTTCGCGGTTTCTACCTGGGCTTTGGCGGCGCGGACGCGGGTAAAGGCGCTGAAGTCGAAGATGGTTTGGGAAAGCGTACCGCGAGCGTCGAAGGTACTGATGGGGCCGACGACATCGGGGTAGCCCGGGATGGGGATCTGCACGCCGAAAGCCTTCAGGTTGCGCGTGAAGTTCTGCTCGGTGATCGACGCGTCGAGGTTCGGCAGCAGCGACGCGCGGCTTTGGGCGACACGGCTTTGCGAGGCCGTGATCATTTCGTGGGCCAGTTGGACGCGGGCGGCGCCTTGTGGGGCAAGCGCCAGTTCGACGGCCTGCTTCATGGAGAGCGGCATTCGCTCCTGGGCCTGCAGTGTCAGGAAGAAACAACCAAAAAACAAGGTTCTCATCGGGTTATGCCATAAAGCACGGAATGGGTGAGTTCGCCCGCCAGCGTCGCGATGGACTCGGGGTCGGATGGCAAGGCGACGCCGAGCCGTTCGAGAATCGGGCGGGAATTTTCGAGGTTGGCGCACATGCTGAGGACGATGACGGCCTGCTGGCGCGAGTCGGCGCCTCCACGGATTTCGGAGAGCAGCGCGGCCAGGTCGGCGTGCATGGGCTGTATGACTTCGCGCACCATGGTGTCGAGCATGTCCGTGGGTTCACGGAGTTCCTGCTTCATGACATTGGAGGCGTACGGATGGTTGCGCCGGTAAACCAGGGTAAGGGTCAGGAACTGGCGAAGCCATTCGCGAAGACGGTCTTCGGCGGGCAAAGCGGGGTCGACCTGGGGACGCCGGGCGCACATCTTGGCGATCCCCTCGCGTACGACCTCGCGGTACAAGCCCGTCTTATCACCAAAGTGGTACTTGACGGAGGCGACGTTGGCGCCGCCTGCCGCCTCGCAGATGTCGCGAATACTGGCCCGGGAGAAACCGTCGCGGGCAAAGACCAGGCCGGCGGCGGCAACCAGGCGTTCGCGTGTGCCTTCTGGAGCAGGGGGAGTCATTTCAAACAGGTGTTTATAAACACTTGTTTGAAGTTTAGGCCGGCTTCAGGAGTCTGTCAATCGTTTTTATGGCTGAGATGCGTCGATTGTGGCGTCAATGTGAGAAGCGTGGTGTGCTTCCGGAAACTCGAGCATTGCTCGTATGCCTAGAGAAAGAAAGGCCGCGACAAGGGCAAGCAGCACTAATCTACGATTGGCTTTGGCTTCTTTGGAGCGGCAGAGGCGAGAGAAGGTTTTTTGGAAATATTCATCGTTGTACATAATTTGTTTTGCGCTTTCGGCGAACGGTGAAAGCTAGTAGCTAGGCCGCACCATGGCCGGCGCGGTTGCCATCCCCTTTGGCAACGCAAAAATAGGATGGCTACATCCCTTAGACGTAACCCAGTATGCCCCCCGGTGGAGGTTCTAGGCGATCAGGGACTTCCCTTAGCCCTGGCTAAGAATCATTGGTTTCCCTTAAGATTTGTTTGTGAGGTTTTGTCTAATTTTGCGCAAGTCGTTCCAATATTCGGTGGTTTTGGCTTGGTTGACGGCCATGGCTTGGGCCGGAGACCCACTTCGCGTGATGTCATTCAATGTCCGGTACCCGGCCAAGGGCGATGGCGTGAATGTGTGGGTTAAACAGGAAGGATCTGCTGGTGGCGGTGATTCGCGCAGGCGGCGCCGACCTGATCGGCACGCAGGAACTGTTCCATTTGCAGGGCGCCTACATTGCGGAAAATGCCAAGGAATACAAATGGTTCGGCGTGAGCCGGCGGGGAAACCGCGAAGACGAATATTCCGCGATATTTTACAAGCCGTCGCGGTTGAAACTGCTGGAATCGGGCAATTTCTGGTTGTCGGAGACTCCGGACAAGCCGGGTAGCATTTCCTGGGCATGTCGTTGCCGCGCATGGTGACGTGGGGCTTGTTTGAGGCTCGCGACACCAAGCAAAAATTCTATTTCTACAACACGCACCTGGCGCACCGTCCGCAAGACGCGGAGGCTCGCCGGAAGAGCGTCGAACTGATCGTGTCGCGGATCGGGAAGCTTCGTGCGGGGGTACCGGTGATCCTGACGGTTTTTTAATGATACGGCGACCACCGAGATCTACACGGCATCGTGGAGGCGGCGGG
>JAFDVT010000801.1 GCA_018268875.1 Acidobacteriota bacterium | reverse complement strand
GTCGTTGCTCGATGCGCTCGACAAGCGTCATGAATTTTTCCATTCGTTGGGGTGCCGCCTCAGCGACCACGGCCTGAACCACGCGTTCGCCAGTTTCTGTAGCGACGCCGAAGCGTCCGCGATTTTCGACAAAGCCCGCGCGGGACAGGCCGCCGGCGCCGACGAGTACCACAAGTTCGCAACGTTCCTGATGCTGCATTTTGGCCGCCTGGACGCCAAACGCGGCTGGTGCAAACAGTTGCACCTTGGCGCATACCGCAGCGCCAATTCCCGCAAGTTGGCCGAACTCGGTCCCGACACCGGGTTCGATTCCATGGGCGACTGGAACCAGATCGAGACCCTGGGCGCGTACCTCAATCAGCTCGAAAGCGAAAGCCTGCTGCCGCGCGTGATTCTGTACAACGTCAATCCGGTGCAAAATTACGCACTTTCCACCATGGCCGGCAATTTCCAGGACGGAACTGTGCCGGGCAAGATCCAGTTCGGCTCCGGATGGTGGTTCCTCGACCAGAAGGAAGGCATGGAATGGCAAATGAACGCCCTTTCGAACACCGGTTTGCTGTCCCGTTTTGTCGGGATGCTGACCGATTCGCGGTCGTTTTTGTCGTTCCCGAGGCACGAATACTTCCGGCGGACCCTTTGCAACCTGATCGGCCGCGATGTGGAAGCCGGATTGCTCCCTGATCGGGAGGATTGGCTTGGGCCCATGGTCGAAAACATCTGTTACGGCAACGCAAAGGCCTATCTGCAACTTCCTGAGTGAGTAAGCCGGATTCCTCGCCCCCGCAAAGGGAACACGACACCGATATTGCAAATTGCAATACGGACTGGCAACTGGCGCTAGCCGGCAGCGATGGAATCTGTGCCTGGAATTGGGACCTCGACAACGACCGTTTCTCGATCGAGGGCGGTTTTCTGCCCCCTGGCGACGATGGCGCGGTCCCGATTGCGGCGTTTCTGGAATCCATCCATCCCGGCGATCGCGCCCGCGTCGAGGCGGGCCTGCGCGCGGCGGCGGCCACCGGCGACGCACTCAATTGCGACTACCGCGCGAGGAGCCCCGGCGGCGACCAGCAATGGGTGCAGATGCGCGGCCGTGTCCTGCGTGACCGCGCCACCGGGCGACAGCGTTTTCCTGGCGTGCTGCTCAACATCACGGAGCGAAAACGGCTGGAACTGAACCTGGCCGAGCGCGAACGCCGTTATCATGCGCTGTTCACCGCCACGGACCAGGGCTACTGTCTGTGCGAAATGATCTGGGACGACGACGGTCGCCCCGCCGATTACCGCTTTCTGGAACTCAACCCGAAGTTCGTCGAAGCCACCGGGCTCAGCCGGGAACTGGCGTTCAGCGGCACGGCGCGGCAGATCGTTCCGGGCCTCGAGGACTTCTGGGTCGAGCGCTACGGCAACGTGGTGAAAAACGGCGTGCCGGATCGTTTTGAAAGCCGTTCCGAGGTGATGGGCCGCTGGTTCGACGTCTTCGCGCAGCCGGTGGGCGACAGCCGTTTTGCGCTGGTGTTCAGCGATGTCAGCGCGCGCAAGCAGGACGAACAGGAACGCGAACGGCTCCACCAACAGATCGGGGAAGAGCGCCGCCGTCTGCACCAGGTGTTCGAACAGGCGCCGGTGGCGATCGTCGTGCTGCGAGGTCCGGATTACGTGGTGGAGTTCGCCAACCCGCTGTACGAACAAATTCTCGAAGGGCGCCAACTGGCGGGCCGCCGCTTTGCCGACATCATGCCGGAACTTGGGCAGGAAGTGTGGGACGTCTTCCGGCGCGTGCTGCACGACGGCGAAACGTTCGTCGCGCGCAACTGGCTGGTGCCGTACGATCGCGACGGCGACGGCGTCCGCGAAGATCATTGGTTCAATTTGGTGTACAGCCCGCTGCGCGAAGCCGACGGCGCGATTTCGAGCTTTGTCGCCATCGTCACCGAAGTGACCGAGGAAGTGAAGGCGCGCAACGAACTGGTTCGCGTCAACCGGGAACTCGAAGAGTTCGCCTACGTCGCGAGCCACGACCTGCAAGAGCCGCTCCGCATGGTCAACATCTACACGCAATTGCTGGTAAACCGGTTCAGTGACGGCGACGCGACGGCATCTCAATACGCGGACTTCGTGCGCAAAGGCGTGGCCCGCATGGAAAGCCTCATCCGGGACCTGCTGTCGTACTCACGCATCATTCAAAGCGAGCGGGAACCGGCCGGTCCGGCGGACCTGAACGTCGCGCTGCGCGAATCGCTGGCCGTGCTGCAGAACCGCATCGACGAGGCCGGAGCGACAATTACCGCCGGCGCCCTGCCGGTGGTGCTGGGCGACACGCTGCAACTTGGACACGTCTTTCAGAACCTGATTTCCAACTCGTTGAAGTACCGGCGCGCGGATACGCCCCTGCGGGTTCAGATCTCCGCCGTCGAACAGCCGGACGATCAGTGGAAAATCAGCGTCGCGGACAACGGCATCGGGTTCGAGCCGGAATACGCGGAACGTATTTTCGGCCTGTTCAAGCGGCTGCACACCACCGAATATCCGGGCACAGGCATCGGCTTGTCGATCTGCCAGCGCCTGCTCGATCGCTACGGTGGCCGCATCTGGGCCGAAGGCGAACCCGGCAAGGGCGCGACCTTCCACTTCGTGCTGCCGCGGGCTTGACCACTCGCGACATTCCGCTCATTCGATTCAAAAAAAACCGGTGCGATGTCCATGCATCGCACCGGCTCGTTCGTTTCGAGAGATGAACTTAGAACGTCAACCGCAGGGCGAACTGCCAGCTACGCGGGCTGTCCTGGCCGGTGATCGTACCGAAGGCCGCGCTGGTCGGATCGCTGTTCGGATTGCTCAGGTTCGCGAAGTTCATCGCGTTGTACGTCTCGGCGCGGAACTGCATGACGAACCGCTCGTAGATCTTGAAGTTCTTGATCGCCGAGAAGTCCCACCGCGACTGGCCGGGTCCACGGATGCCGTTGAACCGCAGCGGCAAGGCGCGAACATTGCTGGCCAACTGATTCGCCGCGCGCCATTCGAACCCGTACGGCACCAGCGGACGCGAGGCCGCCGTCGCCGCATCCGTGTTGGGGACCATGCGGTACCAACGGTCCACGGAACGCTCGTTCTTGGGCAACAGGACCTGGTCCAGGTCGCCGTTGAAGATGCGGTTGCCGAATTCCATGGGCTGTCCGCTTTGCTTCTGCATCAGGCCGTTCAACTGCCATCCGCCGGCGATAAAATCCAGGGCGCGGTTCATGTTTCCGCCCCACTTGCGGCCGCGGCCGAAGGGCAGTTCCCAGATCGCGCTGCCGCGCTGGGCGAATGTGCGATCCAAAAGCGAAACCACTTCGCTCGGCATCGAATCGCCCAGGTTCAGGAACTGGGTGGCTTCCATTGCCTTTGACCAGGTGTGGCTGTACTGAACGGTCACACCGGCCGAAAAGCGCCGTTCGATCTTGGTCTGCAGCGAGTGGTACCAGGAATAACCCGCCGGCTGCACGATGTTGATGTCGCCGAATTCGGGGAACGGGCGGAACAGTTGCGCGCGCGTGATGTTGGAACCGTAGATCGGGTTGGTTCCGGCAAACGGGCTGGCAAAGTTCTGCGTCAGGTACGTGATGCGGGCGGCGTCGCGCGTGGACGACGTGCTGAGGTACGCGTTCGGCAGGGCGTTCACGTTGCGCGTCACCGCGAGGCGCGTGGCGCGGTTGCCGACGTAGCTCGACTCGATCAAGAACTGGCCCGGCAGTTCACGCTGGATGCCGAAGCTCCAACGTTGCGCATACGGGTTCTTGCGGTTCGAATCGTAGGCGTCCAGCGCCTGGCCGAGGTTGGTGGCCAAGCCGAGCGACGATCCGGCGGGCGCGATTAATCCATTCGGGAACGGATTGGCCGTGGACGCCACGAACGTCAGTCCGCCGTCGAGCGACGCCTGTACGGGGGTCGCCTGGCTGAAGCCCGTCTGGATGGTGTTGATGTAGTACACGCCCATGGGACCGGTAAAGATGCCGTAGCCCGCGCGGAGCACGGTTTTGGGCGTCAACTGGTAGGCGAGGCCGACACGAGGCTGGAAGTTCGACTTGCGCGCGTTCCAGTAGTTCCGGGGGTTGCCGCCGACGCCCGCAAAGGTCAGGCCGCCGTTGACGCGAAGCTGCGAAACCGAGAAGTCCGGCACGGAAGGATTGCGCGTATAGTTGGCGATCACCGCGGCGGAGATCGGGTTCACCGCGGTCTCGTCGAAGCGGTACACCGAGCGGTTGAACCGTTCCGTCACGCCGCTTTCGAGATCCCAACGCAGGCCGGCGTTCAAGGTCAGCTTGCGGGTGACCTTAAAGTCGTCCTGGAAGAAGAAGCCGAAGTACTTGTCCTGTTCCGCGTAGCTGGCGGTGCGGGCCATGGTCGACGCGGTGGACGGAAGGCCTAGCAGAAACGAGGTGATCTCGCCGCCCAACTGCGGATTGGCGGAGTTGGAAGCCGCTCGCGTGTAGGCCGAATCGAAGTTCAGGTCCGGCGACGTTTGGGTCGGAAACCGGTTACGGAACTCGCGGTTGGCGCGGGCATCGACGCCGATACGCATGGTGTGCGCGCCGGCCGTCTTGGTGAGGATGCCGCTGAAGTGGTGGATCAGGGACGAGGTGCTGCCGTCGCCCGATTCCCAGTTGCTCAACTGGCTGAACGGCGACACGGTGGTACGGGGGAAGGTCGCGGTGGCCGGGTCGATCAGGCTCAGCAGGTTCTGGCTGAAGCCGAGCTTGGCGAGGTCGAAACCCTGGCTGACGCGCTTTTCCGGAAACTCCTGCGCCGCGATGCCATAGCGGAGGTTCAGCAGCGTCGTCGGGTTGAAGACGTACACATCGTCCAAGGAGAATCCACGGTTGATGCGGTTCAGGATGATGCCGCTGATGTTGTCGGTGGCGCTGAAGAAGCGGTTCTTGTCTTCCTGCCAGTAGTCGCGATGCCAGCGCACGAACATGCGGTGCTTTTCGCTCCAGGTGTGGTCCACGCGGCCTAGCGTCGTCCAGTAGTCTTCCAGGGCGCGGGAGGACAGGAAGAAGTTGTTGCGCTGTTCGGCATTGGCCGTGGCCTGATTGGGCATCGGATAGGCATTCAGAATCGCCTTGGCCACCGGGCTGATGCGGTTCGACGGAATGATGTTGCCGGCAAACGGCGAACGCCGGATCACGCCGTCGGAGCCCAGCACGGCGGTCGTCGGGTCGTACACCTGGTACGCCGCGCCCAGCGCCAGCAGCGACGAGAGGTCGCCATTGCGGATGGCCGCCGTCGGAACGGTGGACGTCTGCTGGTTGGACGGATCGGCGAACTTGTTCGCTTCCCAGGTGAAGAACCAGAACGTCTTGTTCTTGCCGTTGTACAGCTTGGGCAGCACAACCGGACCGCCCAACGCGAATCCATAGCGGTTGTCGGTGTACTGCGCAAGCGGCTGTCCGGAACGGTTCTGGAAGATGGTCGGAGCGTCGAACGCTTTGTTGCGCAGCCACCAGTGCAGGTCACCGTGCAGCAGGTTCGTTCCGCCCTTGGTGTTGACGTTGACGATGGAACCCACCGTGTGGCCGACCGAGGCGTCGTAGGGCGCGGTCTGGATCTTGAACTCGGCGAGCGCGGTCTGCGGGGGCGAGAACGCGACGCGCGGCGCCGTGCCGTCGGAATAGGTGTTCACGACGCCGTCGATCGAAAATTCGTTGTTGTTATTGCCGCCGCCATCGGTCGAAAACGACGAGGGCGCGGAGTTAAACGGAGCCTTGCGCAAGCGCAGATTGGTGCCGTTGACGGTGCCGGGCGCGAGGTGCACCAGGTCCATGGCGTTGCCGGCAAACAGCGGCAGTTCCACGGCGCGGCGTTCGTCGACCACCTGGCCGAGGTTCGAATCGGCGGTGCCGAGCAACGGAGTCTGCGCGGTGACTTCCACCGATTCCTGGACGTTGCCGATGGTGAGGTTGACGTCGAGCGCGGTCTGTTCCGACACGCGAACGTCGACTTCGTTGGCGATAAATTTCTTGAAGCCGGTGAGTTCGACGGTGACGGAATACTTGCCGGGGACAAGATAGGGAACAAAATAGTTCCCATCGGAGTTGGACGTTGCGGTGTTCGTAATGCCGGTGGCCGGATTGGTTACCTTCACCTGGGCATTCGGAACGCCAACGCCTGTCGGATCGAGAACGCGGCCCAAGATCGTGCCGCGAGATTCCTGGGCGCTCGCCAAACATGTGGCGAGCAAGAAAGTTCCCAGAACGGATGCAAGAAAGCGCATCGGGGCCTCCTGAAGTTTCGGTTGCCCCGATTATAGCGAACGGATTAAATAACTTTCAGCGCAATTCGCTTAAATTTGTTCCAAGATCGCAAAATCTCCGGGATTCCACGCCTGGGCGATGATGTACAGCTTGCCCTTGATCTCGCGAATGATCGCATTGTGAATATGCGTAAAGTTCGCCAGGCCGAGGTCGGTTTTGGGCATCACCGTCGACACGATCTTGTCGTTTTCGAGGATGTAAATCGGCGCTCCCTTGGTCCGGTCCGGGCCGTCCAAAGCACCGATAATCGCGCGCTTTTTGTCCAGATATTGGATGTCGCAAGGCAGCGAACCCTTGGGCGTATTCACCGTCGAAAGGTATTTGCCGTGGACGTCGTAACGGTCGATTTCCGCGTTCGCGCGGTCGGCGACGTCAATCCGCTTGTTGCCAGGAGCGATCGTGATGCCGTGTCCGGTACCCAACTGGCCGGGACCCGTTCCACGGCCGCCAAATGCCAAGGCATTCCACGCCGTATCGATTCCCATCGCGCTGGGCGTGATCTTGGCCGTCAGAACCGCGTCCAGCTTGGAATAGCCGGTGGTGATGTAAAACAGGCCGTTCAACTGCGCGACGTCGGTTGGAATAAACGGGCCCTTGGCCTTGAAGTAATCGTTGGCGAGGGTCATGCCCAGGTCGGTGGTTTCGGTGGGCGGCGTCAACACGTTGACGAGTTTGCCGTCCATATCGGTGGTGAACACGCGGTTGACGCTGTTGCCGGGAAACGTGAGGTACGGCTTGCCGTCTTTGGTCTGCCAGAACAGGGCGTTGTGCATGTTGGTGCCCTTCATCTCGTCCGGCGTATTGATCATCTTGGTTGTCTTCAGATCGCCGCTGATCTGGATAATGCCCGCGCCCGGGAGCGCAAAGTAAACGTCGCCCTTGCCTTTGCGGTTGTCGATGGCAAAGCCGCCATGGGCCGCCTTCAGTACTTTTTGAGCCTCGGCGGGAAGGTGCGTCGACGTATACAGAACGCGGAACTTGTACTTCCCTTCTCCGCTTGTCGCTCCGCCTCCTGTCTGTGCGTTTAAAGCACCGGGACCGGTGGAGGTGAAATGCCAGGCGGCGGCCAACAGGCCGGCGAATGTCGCTGATGTCGCAAGTCGCGTCATAGGGTGTATTGAATCATAACGAAAACGCCGATACATCTTTTAGGAGAGTCGCGCCATTTCGAATCAGGACCCAAAACGTAGCGTAGCCATCATCGGAGGCGGCCCGGCAGGGCTGACCGCGGCATACCTGCTGGCTAAAGAAGGCCTGGACGTCACCGTGTTCGAAAGCGATCCGCAGTACCTGGGCGGCATCTCTAAGACAGTGGAATATAAGGGGTTCCGGTTCGACATCGGGGGCCACCGGTTCTTTTCGAAGTCGCCGGAAGTGGAAGCCTTCTGGTCGGAAATCCTCGGCGACGACATGGTGGACCGTCCCCGGTTGTCGCGCATCTATTACCGCGGACAATTTTTTCAATATCCACTCAAAGCGTTCGAAGCATTGACCAAACTTGGCGTCATCGAGTCCACGTTGTGCGTTTTGTCGTACGCTAAGGCGCGGATGTTTCCGGTCGAAAACCCGGCGTCGTTCGAGGATTGGGTCACCAACCAGTTCGGGGAACGCCTCTTCGGCATCTTTTTCAAGACCTACACCGAGAAGGTGTGGGGCATGAGCTGCAAAGAAATTTCGGCCGACTGGGCGGCGCAGCGGATCAAGGGATTGTCGTTGTGGTCGGCGATCCGAAACGCGTTGTTCCCTCCGAAAGCGTCGTCCGGTTCGGACCGCAGCAAGGTGATCAAGACGTTGATCGACACGTTCCGGTACCCTCGCCTGGGTCCCGGCATGATGTGGGAACGCTGCGGGGAACTGGTGCGG
>JAFDVT010000800.1 GCA_018268875.1 Acidobacteriota bacterium | reverse complement strand
GACGCGCGTTCGTTGATCGGAGCGGGTCGAGTGACGGTGAATGGCCGCGTGATTCGCACGCCGGATCATTGGGTGGACCTGGGTCGCGATCGCGTGGCCCTGGACGAGGAACCGGTACGACTGAAGGATCGGGAAGACCTGTACATCGTGCTGAACAAGCCGAAGGGCTACATCACGACGTACAAAGATCCCGAAGGGCGGCCGACTGTGTACGAGCTTGTGAAGGACCTGGGCGAATGGGTTGTGCCGGTGGGGCGCCTGGATCAGGACACCACGGGTTTGCTGTTGATGACGAACGACACGCAGTTCGCCGAGCGGATGACGAATCCGGATCACCGGGTGCCGAAGACGTATCTGGTAAAGGCGTCCACGCTGTTGACGGACGAGCAGTTGGACCTGTTGCGGAATGGCGTGGAACTGAACGACGGTCCCACACGGCCGGCGAAGATCGTGCGGTTGCGGGACTCAGGGAAGTACACGCACTTCGAGATCACGCTGACGGAAGGCCGGAACCGGCAGGTACGACGGATGGTGGAAGCCGTCGGCAGCAAGGTCCTGAAGCTAGTGCGCGTGCAGATCGGAGGCCTTCACCTGGAAGGCCTGGAGATCGGCAAATGGCAGCGGTTGAGCAAGTCCGAGGTGGACTCGCTCGGCTAGTCGAGGTTGAGAACCTTCTGAATGACGCCTTTTTCGCGGGCGATCTTTTCCTGCAGCATCATGATCGCGTAGATCAACTGTTCCGGACGCGGCGGGCAGCCGGGGACGTAGACGTCAACCGGGATCACCTGGTTGACGGGGATCAGCGCGTAGTTCGAGAACACACCGGTGGAAGTGGCGCAGGCGCCCATCGAGATCACCCACTTCGGTTCCGGCATCTGTTCGTAGAGGCGGCGGATGACCGGGGCCATCTTGTTCGATACGCGGCCGGCGATGATCATCATGTCGGACTGGCGGGGCGAACCGCGCATCACTTCCGCGCCGAAGCGCGAGATATCGAAGCGCGAACCGATCATCGACATCATTTCGATGGCGCAGCAGGCCAAGCCGAAGCTCATCGGCCAGATGGAGTTCTTACGGGCCCAGTTGATCGCCCAATCGACAGTGGTTGTGATGACACTGTCCGCAAAAGGATTGTCATCTTCCTGATCGATCCTGGCGAACAGATCGGCGGGCTGGCTAATATGAAATTTGCTCTCTCCGGCTTCCACGAACCCATTATCGCACGGCGATTTGACTGATGACATTTTGGAAAAGGCAGGGATACAGCCTGTTTACTACGATCTGTGGGGCAAGCCTCACCATGTATCGCAAGAAGTAGCCAAGGCGATTTACTCCGCCATCGGAGACGTCAAGGCGGAAGGCAGGACGTGGGTCGTTACTCGCGGAGAGGCGATGGATTCTCCCGTAGCGAGATTCGACTGGGAGGACGGAACGCAAGGCGCCGGGTCGGCAAATGTGCCGGCGGATGCGCCGTTCGGCTACCATACCGCGACCTTGGAGAACGGCGAAACGGCGACGCTGATCGTTTGTCCTCCTGCCTGCAAAGCGGCCGAAGGCCGTGTGAGCGGCGTCGCGATTTCGCTGTACTCGTTACGGTCGCAACGCAACCAGGGGTGCGGCGACTTCACCGACCTCAAGCACTTTTGCACGTGGGCGGCGAAGACTTTGGGCGCGGGCTTTCTGGCGCTGAATCCGCTGCATGCGATCCCGAACCGGCAGCCGTACAATACGAGCCCATACCTGCCGACCACAACGCTGTTCCGCAACTTTCTGTATCTCGATGTCGCGCGGGTGCCGGGTTGCCCTGCTCTGGATGACGCGAAACTGGCCGCGCTGCGGGCCGCGCCGAATGTCGAGTACGAACAGGTGGCCGAATGGAAGTTGACCGTTTTGCGCGAGTGTTTCGCGCATTTTGCGGGCAGCGCGGAGTTTGATGCATACCGTGCGGCGCAGGGCGAATCGCTGCGGCTGTTTGCGACCTATTGCGCGTTGTACGACGCCATTCACGGCGAGCATCCGGACGTGTGGCTATGGCAGGATTGGCCGGAACAGTACCGCGATCCGGCGTCGCCAGCGGTGGGTGAGTTCGCGGCGGCGAATGCCACGCAGGTGTTGTTTTACGAGTGGCTGCAATGGTTGATCGACATCCAATTGGCCGATGCGCAGAAGCACGCGGTGGAAGGGTGCGGTATGTCGATCGGGCTGTATCACGATCTGGCGCTGGCGGTGGACCGGTCGGGGTTCGATGCGTGGGCGTTCCGCGATTACTACATCAAAGGTTGCCGGGTTGGGTCGCCGCCAGATGATTTTGCGCCGGAAGGGCAGGACTGGTCGTTCCCTCCTCCGAACACGGCGAAACAGAAAGCATCCGGCTACAAACAGTTCATCGCGACGATTCGCAACAACTGTCAACACGGCGGCGCGCTGCGGCTGGATCATGTGATGCGGCTGTTCCGCTTGTTCTGGATTCCCGATGGGTTCAAGGCCGCGGATGGCACCTACGTTCACGACAATGCGCAGGATTTGCTGCGTATTTTGGCGCTCGAAAGCCTGCGGAACAACGTACTGGTGATTGGCGAGGATCTGGGTACGATCACCGAAGAGATGCGGGCTGGGCTGCATGGCGCGGGCATTTTGAGTTACCGCCTGCTGTACTTCGAGCGCCGTTGGGATGGCAGCTTCAAGCAGCCTGGTGAATATCCGGAGCAGGCGCTGGTTTGCACCACGACGCACGACTTGCCGACGATTGCCGGGTTCTGGACCGGGCACGACATCGATGTCCGTCGTAGCGTGGGATTGATTCTGGACGACGCGTCGTACCAGCAGCAAAAGCAGCAGAGGCAGACGGATAAGGTGAAGTTGCTGGAAGCGCTGTACGAGGCCAGGGTGCTCGAAGGCGACGTCGACCCGAATGCGCCGGCGTTGCCGGACAAGGTTCGCACGGCGATCTTCGACTTCCTGCGTGCGACGCCTTCGAAGCTGTTCGCGTTCACGCAGGACGATTTGACGGGATTCCCCGAACAGCAGAACATGCCCGGAACGACGTGGCAGTATCCCAACTGGCGTCACAAGATGCCGGTTGCGATTGAGGATTTACCGGGTTCGCAATAGTTGTGCGATGGCCGTGTGACCTCGCACTTCGGCCCATGCCAGCGGGGTCGCCCAGGGTTTGGCGTCGGGTTCGACGGGGTTCGCGCCGTGGTCGAGCAAAGCTTTGACAACGCCCTCGCGGCCCCAGCGGCAGGCCCAGCCGAGAGTCGTACTTTCAAGAAGCTCGTCGCGAACGTCAAGCTTCGCGCCGCCTTGCAACAAGGCGTTCGCAAAGGCCGTGGCTTCGCGATCGGTGATCCAATCTCCCATGGCCGCCACCTCGTGCAGCGGGCAACGATGGAAGCCTCCAATGGGGTTGGGGCCGCTGCGATCGAGGATCATGCGAAAGCACTGCAAATAGCCTTCGCGATCGAAATCCTTGTTGCCGGCGTAGAGCCATGGGATGTGATGCCAGAACGACAACGGTTCGGTGAGCGAGCGGAACCAGCGCGCGTCGCCGGCGGGCCAGTCGATGTGTTCGAGCGCCATCTGTACGATGTCGGTCGCGCCACCGCAGGCTCCGAATTGCAGGAGTTCTGACGCGTCTTTGGCGGCGAGGTCGCGAGCGACATCGGTCAGCCGGTACAGTCCCGCGATGTCAGCGGTGACGATGCCGCCACGGCTTTGCAGAAACTCGGCCATCCGCCACTGGCGATGACTCAGCGCGCTATAGACGGCCGAGCCGCTGGAATCGACGT
>JAFDVT010000007.1 GCA_018268875.1 Acidobacteriota bacterium | reverse complement strand
GCCATCGAGATCCTGTCGCGCAATCCCAAGGGTTACTTTCTGATGGTCGAGTGGGACATGCACACCAACAACCTGAAGAAGGGCCTCGACCAGGCGGTGGCGATGGACAAACTGGTTCGAAAAACGGCCGGCGAGATCGACTCGAAGAACACGCTGCTGCTGTTCACAGCGGACCACTCGTTCGACCTGCGTACCTTCGGCGGCAAGCCCGGCGAATCGGTGATTGCGCCGCCGGAAACCGAAGCCGCGCGTGTCCCCGTGCGTGTCGGAACGCTGCATACGGGCGAGGAAGTCCTCGTGGGCGCGATGGGGCCTGGTTCCGAACGCGTGAAAGGCTACATGCCCAATACGCAGATCTTTCACATCCTGATGGAGGCCTACGGGTGGAAAGAGAACTAGCAGCCGACCGCAAGCCGCAAGGCTAAGGGTTCCGGCAACTGCGCGTTCAGGATTTTCGTCTGCGCCTTGCCGATGTCGTAATGCACGCGGTAATAGGTCACCAGGCGGTCGTCAGTGGAATAAATCGCGAACGCCGCGCGCGGGTCCCGGTCGCGAGGTTGCCCGACGCTGCCGGGGTTGATCAGGAACCGGCTATCGTCGTCGATCACCACTGTCGCTTCGTGGCTGCCTGGCGGAACCTTGTCGATTTCCCGTACGGAATTGCGCCGGATGAAGAAGCCACCTTGCAGATGCGTGTGGCCGAAGAACATCACAGGCGTGGGCATCGATTCCCAGGCATGCGCCGCGTCATGCACCGTCACCAGGTATTCGTCTTCGTCAAACGGGGAACCGTGCGCCAGGCTGAAGTGGTCCACTCCCAACGGCCCTTTGGGAAGATCGCGCAGATACGCCGCGTTCTCGGGCGTCAACGCCTTGCGGGTCCACATGGTGGACAGAACCGCGGCTGGGTTGTAGTCCTCCATCTTTTCGATCCCCGACGCGACTTTGTCGTGGTTGCCGCGAATCACCGCGCTGACGTTGGCGCGGCACCAGTCCACAATGGCGTTGGGTTCGGCGCCGTATCCCACCAGATCGCCGCAACACAGGATGCGGTCGTATCTGCCAGCGGCATCCGCCAGAACAGCCTCTAACGCGTCAATATTGCCGTGGATGTCGCTGAGTATGAGATAACGCACAAGAAAAAGATCAGTCGAACTTCAGGTCATCCTGCGGAGCCGGAGTAATGTTACTTCGGGAGGCACGCCGACTCGAACCGGAAGTCCGATCGTACCGACGCCGCGGCTGACATACAGGGAAGATCCCCGTTCGTGATAGTAACCCGCGACGTACGGTGTTACAAAACGGGCCACATTCAGGTAAGGATTTAGGATTTCGACGGCGATCTGCCCGCCGTGCGTATGTCCCGACAACTGGATCTGAAACTTCTTGTCCGGCGCGATCCGGAACGTATCCGGATTGTGGGACAGCAGCAGGTTGGTGGCATCGGGGCGCGTCAGTTTTTCAGCGTCCTTGAGATATTCGCCCTGCAGGCGCTTGCTTTGGTAATCGACGCCCGCGATGTGCAACAGGCTGCCGCCGAACTCGAGCGTCCTCGCCCGTCCGCGCAGGAACCACATGCCCATGTTCGCCGCCTCGGTTTCGACATACTCTTCGAGGTCCGAGTACATTTCGTGGTTGCCCATGCAGCCGTACAAGCCCGCGTCGGCCCGGATGCGGCGCAACTGCCGCAGACAGCCGTCCACCGGGTCGCCGAACTTGGTAATCAGGTCGCCGGTCATCACGGCCAAGTGGGGACGCGTGCCGTTCACCATGTCGATGACGCGTTCGAGATCTCGTTCCGGCAGGAATTCGCCCAAGTGAATGTCGGTGACCTGAGCGATGCGCAATCCTTCGAGCCCCGGCGCGAGTCCCGCCACCGGAAAATCCACCTCGCGAAGTTGGAATCGCTCGCGTTCGATGAACGTTCCGTAGCCCAGGACGGCGGCCGGCGCGGCGTAGGTCGCCTTCAGGAACTTTCTGCGTCCTGCCGAATGACTTTGCCATTTGCCGAGTGCCACGCGGTACACAGCCCACAGGCTGAAGATGCCGAGAACGTTCACCATCAGGCCGAGGTACAGCGCCTTGTAAATCGTGCCGAACAGCGGGTTCAACTGCGCTTCGACGCGATTGGCGTCCATGATGAACCCGAACCCGAGGAACGCATACGCCGCGCAAAGAATCGCTCCTGCCGCCTTGCGCGACAGCTTGTTCGTCCGCACGGCGCCGATCGACGCATACAGCAGAACCAGCGCGCTGGAAGACACCAGAATCGCTTCGAGCGTATGGCGCAGAAGGTAGTTCACGCCGTCACACCACCTGCAGGATCAGGCATTTCAAATACAGGGTTTCCGGAACCGTCAGCAGCACCGGATGGTCCTGGGATTGGATGCGCCGGTCGAGCACACGCAGCGTCCGGCCGGCGTCGAGCGACGCTTCGGCCGCGACGCTGAGCAGGTCGGCCTCGCTCACATGGTGCGAACACGAGCACGTCACCAATACGCCGCCGGGGCCCAACAGCCGCAGCGCCCGCAGGTTGATGTCCTTGTACCCGCGCAGCGCGCCCTGCACCGCCGAGCGCGACTTCGCAAACGCCGGCGGATCCAGCACGATGGTGTCGAAACTGGTGCGCATCTTCGAATACGCCGATAAGATTTCGAACACGTCCGCTTGTTTCCATTCGATGTTGTCGAGTCCGTTTGCCTTCGCGTTGCCGGCCGCCACTTCAAGCGCCAAGGCCGACGAATCGCCGCCTTCTACCTGTGCCGAAACCCTGGCCAGATGCAGCGCGAACCCGCCCGTTGAGGTAAAACAATCGAGCGCGCGTCCGCCCGGCTTGGCATACTGCGCGACCGCCGGATAATTCTCGCGTTGATCCAGAAACACGCCGGTTTTCTGGCCATGCAGCAGATCGGCATGCATCGTCAGCCCGTTCATGCGCATCGCCACGCGTTCCGGAACCTCGCCGTACAGGACCTTCTTTTCAACCGCCAGCGACT
>JAFDVT010000079.1 GCA_018268875.1 Acidobacteriota bacterium | reverse complement strand
CCCATGCGGTCGGAGAGCGTTCCCCAGATGAGGCGGCCGACGCCGTTAAACAAGGACATGACGCCGAGAGCGACGCCACCGGTCATGGCGGCGGAAGCGCCGGCGAGTTCGCGTACCAGAGGCGCCGATTCGCCGATGGCGGTAAGGCCGATTGAACTGCCGAGGAAGTACACGAACCACAGGACATAGAACGGTACGGTTCGCACCATGGCGCCGGGTTCCATGTCGATGACGGGTCCGGCGGCGGCGGGCGGGTTCCAACCTTCGGGCTTCCATCCGGCGGGCGGGGCCTGGTAAAACTGCGCGCAACCGATGACGAGGACGAAGAAGAGTCCCGAAAGGCTCAGGAACGTTCGCGGAATCGTTTCGGCGTAGCGCGCGGGTTCGTTGCCAAGCAAGGCTTCGAGGAGCGGGGCGAAGATCAGCGACCCGAGGCCGAAGCCCATCACGGCGAGTCCGACGACGAACCCTCGCCGGTCGGGGAACCATTTGACGCAGGTGGCGATGGGCGTCACATAGGCGAAGCCAACGCCCAATCCCGCGACGACGCCATACGCGAAGTTGAGGCCGTCCGGCGTGTTGCCGATGAATGCGGCGAGCAGGCAGCCGAGGCCCAGCAGGACGCCGCCGACCGAACCGACCATCCGAGGTCCCTTGCGGTCCTGCCAGAAGCCGGCGGCAATCATGGCCAGGGTGAAGAACAGGATCGACCAGCGGTACGGGGCAATGGATACGCTTTTGGACCAGCCGTAATGTTGTTCCAGGGGTCCACGGAAGACGCTCCAGGCATAGATGATGCCGAGGCAGACCTGCATCGTGACGGCGGCGCCGGCGATGAGCCAGCGGTTGGGAAGAGGACGGGTTGGGGTCATGAAAGCGAGAGGGACAGCGTTCGTTCAGTTTACAATCTGGAAAGAGTGAACGCGGCAACCACGACGCAGCCGGCGATCTACGTCCACGAGCCCAGTTGGTTTGCCAAGCAACGCTGGCTGCTCTGGCAGGCGCTGATCAGCACGCATAACGACAATGGATTCGGCATCGCCAAGGGCGCGGCCTATTCGAGCCTGCTGTCGTTTTTTCCGGTGATGACCGCGACGACAACGATTCTGGTGCAGTCGCGGGCTGAGGAAGTTTCAAACCAGATCACACGTTTTGTGTTCGAAGTCGTACCGCCGGGTTCGCAGAAGCTGGTCGAGCGTTTTTTTGTCGTTCGAGGCCATGAGCCGGTGTACCTGCTGGTGTTGGCCGTGGTGCTGGCAATCTGGGCGGCGTCAGGCGCGATGATGAGCCTGATCGAAGGGTTCAACGCGGCGTACCACGTGCCACGAGGCCGCGGCCCGGTCAAGGAACGCCTGATGGCGGCGCTGCTGGTACTGTGCGTCACACTACCCGGCGTGGGCGCGTCGGCGCTGATCCTGTCCGGTCAACGGGCGGAGGCCGGGGTGCTCAGCGTGATCGGTCTATACGGCACCGGCACCGATCTGGCGCCGTGGATCGTGCTGCTGGGCAAGTCCCTACGGTTCCTGCTGGCGTTTGGCGCGTCGATCCTGGCCACCGGACTGCTTTATTACCTGGGTCCGAACCGGCGGGTGCGAATGCGAACGGTGTGGCCGGGAGCGTTTGTGGCGGCGGTTTTGTGGATGGTGGTGACCGGCGCCTTCAGCTGGTATGTACGGAACATCGCGAATTACAACGTGCTCTATGGATCGATCGCGGCGGTAATCGCCCTGCTGGTGTGGATGTACCTGCTGAGCATCATCGCGTTTGTCGGCTGTGAGTTCAATGTCGCGCGGGAAAGACTGCGGCAGGCGGGCAACTTCGCGATGGACTAGCCGTAGTCCGCGTTACGCTTCTAAAAAAATCAAGTTTAATGTGTGGTTTTGTCGCGTTTTGACGCACCTGTTTTCTGGCCTGCTGCGCTTGCATGTCTGGAGGACCAACCGTGGTAACGATTTCCGCATCCGTCGGTCAGGGCGGGGTGAACAAAAAGGCAGACGCGCTGGCGATCCAGCAGGCGCTCAACAAAATTCCGCCTCACAAGGGTGGGCCCGATCCGAAACTTGTCGAAGACGGCCTGGTTGGGCCCAAGACGATCAACGCGATCCGGAAATTCCAACAGTCTGACATCGCACTGGTGAAAGATGGGCGAGTGGACGTCAACGGGCCCACGCTGGCGCGGATCAACGCCCAGTTGGGCAACGGCACGAGCACCGGCCCCAAGTTCACCGAGAAAAATTTGTATGGCGCGGGCGGACCAAGCGTCAACGACATCAAACAGGACTCCTTTGGCGATTGTTACTTCGTGGCGACACTGGGCGCCGTGGCGCAGCAAAACCCGAAAGGGATCAAAGACGCGATCTACTACGATTCGTCGACACAGCAGTTTCGTGTTCGCCTGTACAAGCTGAACGGGCAAGTGAAGTACATCTGGGTGACCCAGGCGGAGTTGGAAGACAACGTCAATCGCCAGGGCGGAAGCTGGGTGGACAACACCGGACTGTACGAACGCTTCTGGCCGGCGGTGATCGAAACCGCGTACGCCAAGATGTTCGATTCGAACCCGAACGATGGGTTGGGCGAAGGGTATCAAAAGATCATCAACGGTGGCTGGCCTTCGGACGCCATGATGGCGATTACGGGCAATGCGGGCAGCCAGGTCGGCTACAAGTACTATCTGAAGCTGGGCGTCGACGGTTCGGTGGCGATTCTGGGCGGCAAGGTGGCGACGGCGTTGCAACAGCACAAAAGCGTTACGCTATGGTCGGTGCCGGAAAAGGGATCGGTGCAGGACGGGCTGGTAGACGATCACGTGTACACCGTGATTTCGATGACGCAAAAAGGAACCGACTGGAACGTGACGGTTCGCAACCCGTGGGGCACGAACATGGGCGTCGGCGAAGGCAAGGATCAGACTTCGGCGATCATGACGCTGTCGCTGCGCAACCTGGTAACCACGGGCGGCCTGCAATCTTTTCGCGTAAGCAACTAAGAAGAGGGAGAAAATGACGACATGGAAAAACGCGAAGGCAATACTAGCGTTGGCGGTGTTGGCATGGGGGTGCGGCGTGGCTGAAGCGGCATTGTTCGAACCCAAGCCGATGGACGGCGCAAAAGAAGTGCAGGCGAACGAGGCGACCAAGAAACTGGACGCGGAAGTGACGGCGTTTATGCGGGACAAGTACACGATCGGGTCCGCGCGTTACTACCAGATTGTGGGCGAGATCCCATGGATCGCGGTATCGAAGAACGTGCAGAACCAGATGGCGGAAAAATCCATCAAGCGCGTGATGTTCGAATGGTACGAACCGGGGCTGGATTTCGTCGAGGTGTACCCGCAGGGCAAACATGGGTTCGCGCTGGCGATGCTCAAGGGAACGCGGTCGAACGCGGAAAAGCTGGTCGGCTACTACACGTTGACGGCTAAGAAATAGCGACGGAGGGAGGCGGCCGGCCGCGAGCTTGCCTCTCTCTTCCGCCCCCTGCGATAATCGGTTACTTCAGATGCAAGCGCAGGGATCACAAGCATCACTCACCATCCGTACGCCGGATGGAAAAAATTCCAACGTACCGTTGGACCGGACTCCGATCGTGCTGGGACGGTCGAGTTCCTCGGACCTTTGCTTTGCCGACGACACGGGCCTGTCGCGCAGCCACATGCAATTCGAACTGACGCCGAATGGCTGGGCGGTTCGCGACATGGGCAGCAAGAACGGCACCGTGCTGAACGGGAACAAGATGGGTCCCGACCCGGTGCTGCTGAACACCGGCGACCGCGTGTCCGCCGGCCATCTGATCATCGAATTCAATGCCGCTCCACGCGTCAGCAAGACCGCGAATACCGTGGTCTTCGTGGAACGCGGTTCCGAACCCATCACCGCCGCAACCACCGTTCAGGCGAGCCTCGAAGGGTTGATGGGGCAGGAAAAAGTCGACCCCACCAAAACCCATGTGATGCAGGGCAACCCGCAGGTGCGAGCGCTGGTTCGCGCGGCCCGCGAGTTGACCAGCCACCGTCCGCTGGCCGAAGTCTTCGAAGTGATCATGGATCTTTCGATGGAGGCTGTGGCGGCCGGGCGCGGCGTGCTGATGTCCCAGGAAGACGGCGAACTGCAAGTGCGGGCAATTCGCGGGGAAGGCTTTCAGATCAGCTCGGCGGTGCGCGACCAGGTGTTGCGGGACCGCGCGTCGATCCTGGTTCGCGACACGTCGCTTGAGGAAGCATTCCGCGAACGCAAGAGCATTGTGGCCCAGCAGGTGAAGTCCATGCTGGCTGTGCCGCTGCAAACCAACGATCGCGTGATCGGCCTGATTTACCTGGACTCGCCGAACATGGTGCGGCAGTTTACGCGCGAAGATTTGAACCTGCTGACGGTTATGGCCAACGTCGCGGCGATTCGCATCGAGCACGCGCGCCTGGCCGAGGTGGAAGAGAACGAGCGGTTCTACGCCAAGGAACTGTCGCAGGCGGCGACCATCCAACAGGGGCTGCTGCCGGCGTATCCGCCCGATGTCGAAGGCTAT
>JAFDVT010000799.1 GCA_018268875.1 Acidobacteriota bacterium | reverse complement strand
GTTCAAAGTATTCGTAATCTGGCCGAAATTGGGGTTCGACAGCTCAAATCCGGGATCTGCGAACTGCGGCGTGTTGAACAGGTTGATCGACTCTGCCGAGAACCGGAGCCGGTAATCCTGGCGAACTACCCAGGACTTGGATAGCGCCGCGTTAACATTGCGGATCGGCCCTTTGCGAAACGTATTGCGCCCCAAATTACCGGTTTCCTGCCCCGGCACGATGTAGGAAAACGCGCCGCGCGGCAACAGCATCCGCGACGTATCGGGATTGCCAATCGTGCGCCCCAGAATCGAAGGATCGAGCAGGTTTGGGCGATCCCCGCCATTGCCGTCCACATTGCCGAACCCCGGCCCGTCGGAACCGGTCTGGACATTGAACGGCGTTCCCGACTTCAGCAGCAGCACCGACGACATCGCCCAGCCTCGATACACTTCGTACGATCCACGCCATAGGAACGCATGCGGCTGGTCGAACGAACTGCGGCTCTTCCCGTCGCGATGCGTTTCATACTCGCTCTGGCTACGCGACAACCGCGTGTCCTGGTCGTACGCCGTGTTGGTGTAGCTCGCCGCAAGATCCATCGCCTTGCTGAACCAGTACGAGGCTTCAAACGTCAGTTTGCGCCAGTTCAACAACGTCAGGTTCACGCGCGCCGCGTCAAGGTAGCCGCGCGACCCGTTCACCACCAGCCGCGTTTCCGCCTCGTTGGGATTCTCGCGCCGCTGGTTGATCGTGGCCGTGGTGAGCGGAATCCCGGCACGCGGATGCGCGCGATTCAGGTACCACATCACGAAAAGTTTGTGCTGCCGCGAACCCACGTAGCCAGCCTGTAGCCGCCAATGCTTGGACAGGGTGTTTTCCCAAATGAAGTTGTACTGGTGCGCGTACGGCGCCACCAAATCCGGCGACAGCACGTAAAAGTTGGGCGCTCCGCCGGTATTCGAAGCCAGCGGGTTGATCAACGTCGGAGCCACCACCGCGAACTTGGTCGATCCCGGCGGCGTAAAGCGAACCTGCTGATACGTGACCGGAAAAATCTCGCCAAAGTGCGTCCCGAAGTTGGCCCGCAAAACGCCCAGCGGCGTGCGATAGGCAAGCCCCAGCGACGGCGCAAAATTGTTGCAGTCGCACGGATACGGAATTTTGTTCAGCCCATTCACTTCCACGGGCCGGCTGATCGGTTGGTAACGCAGCCCGATGTTCACCGTCAGATTGCGGCGCGCTCGCCACGTGTCGCCCAGCCAGAACTGCGGCTCCCATCCGCGAAAGCCGCGGTGCGTGTCGCCCAGCGCGATGATGTACTGCGACGGAATCCCCAGGCGCAAGTTCGTAATCGCGTCGCGCCCAAAATCGTTGGCGAACGAAAAGAACCCGCGGTGCGTATCGGTTTCGCGCCCGTTCAACTGCCGCCGCAGGATGTCGAAACCCGCGCTGATCGCATGATTTCCCCGTGTCGCGCGAACCGCGCCCGCATACCGGAAGATGTTCATCGCGCGATCGATCGGAATGCTGCCATCGGGACCCAGCGACGTCAGCCCGGAAATGCTGATGTACTGTCCCACGGCCTCCTGGTCCTGCGTCAGCAGCGACCGTACGCGGTCGAATCCGGCGGAAAAGTCGGTGATCGTGTTGGGATTCCACGTCCGTGTGTACGTCAGCCTCGCGCGATGCGATTTGGTGTCGGTGTTCGGGTTTTGACCTTTCACCAATTGAAAGGCGTCGACGCGCTGCCACGTGAACTGGTATTGCGCGGCCACAAGGTCCTTCGCGCCGAACTGCCGGTCCGCGCGCAGGCGCGCCGTATCGTTGTTGATCGCTTGCGGCGCATTGCGATTCAGCGCGCGCGGATTGATGTCGGTGCGGTTCGGCAACTCCAGCGGGTACGCGTTCAGGAACCGTTCGACGATCGCGCGCTCGGCCGGCGACGTCACAAGTGGCGTGCGTTCCTCCAGGCTCGGCACCAGCACATTGCCGTTCACAAAGCCGCGGATGCGCTGTTGGCCGCCTTCCGCGTTCAGCCTCCAACCGCGAAACACGGGAAGGGAAACGTCAAAGCCATAATCGTTGTCGCGCGCCGGCTTGACGTCGCCTGCCTGAAAGAAGGCTCGCGCCGAAAAGACGCTGTTCTGATGGCCGTAACGCAGCGTGCCGTGAAAGTCTTTTCGCGCCCGCCCGGTGATGTGAATCGACTGCCAGGGCGTGCCGCCATATTCGGACCCGAAGTAGCCGCGTTCGGCGCGAAACTCGGGCACCAGCGTCGAACTGGTCCCCACGCGAATGTTCAGTTCTTTCAACGCGCCATTGTCGATCAGGTTGAACTGAACATTTTCGTTTCGCCGGCTCTCGCCGCTCGCGGTGTCCGTTTTCCCGAGCAAATTCAGCTCCGTCCGGCGATTTTCCTCGGGCTTTACGGGAGCGGTCGCGGCGGGAACCTGCGGTGGCTGCGGCGGCGGCTGTTGCGCTTGCTGTTGCTGCGGCTGCTGCAGGAGATGAAGAACTAGGACGACGGCGATCACTGGAAGAATCTTCGATTGTATCGCCGTGGCTCGCGAATCGTGCCACAACGTGATGCCAAGAAGAAGCGGGAGGAAGGGAAGAATTGGTGGGCGCGCAGGGATTCGAACCCCGGACCCCCTCGGTGTAAACGAGGTGCTCTAACCAGCTGAGCTACGCGCCCCGCCTTCATTCATTGTAAGCGGAACCCCCCGTATTACGGCAACTGTTGATCGAGATAAACCAACAACGCCGACACCAGTCTGTGCGTGTCCGCGTAGTCCTTGAACGAAAGAATCTGCCACGTGTCCTTCGGCGAATTGATCAGCATCCAGGTTCGCGGCGTCACTGAATGAAGGCTCAACGTCGGGATCTTCGCATCGTGAAAGGTCTGCGAATCCGTCGTACCCGCCCCGTCGACATTGACGCCCGAAAAGCCGACCTTGAGCGCCGCCGCGACGTTCGCCGCATACTGCACCAGGTTCGGATCGGACCCGTTCGGCCAGTATTTGGTCGCGGTCAGCCCCAGCGAATCCATGGTGATCACGGCGCGGATCCGGCCTCTCTCTTCTTTCGACAACGACTTCAAGTAGGCCTTGGAACCGTACAATCCCTTTTCTTCCGCCGCGAACCCGATGAACCGGAAGCTATGTTTTCGCGGCGCTT
>JAFDVT010000798.1 GCA_018268875.1 Acidobacteriota bacterium | reverse complement strand
CTTCGATCCCGCCGACTGGCAGGCCGACAACGTCACCAGCGCGCCTTTTAATGGCTCGGAAAGCACTTGTCGCGCCGTCAACCGGTTCCCTTTGCCGCCCTCCGGCGTCAGGACAACGGCGGAATCCAGGGGACTGCGCGAGTTTGCTTCGGCATGCGCGGCAAAGTGAATGACATCGAACGTCGCCGGTTTTGCGTCGAAATACGCCTGCGGAGTCGCCGCCCGCTCTTCAAACCGCGTGTTGTTTTTGGGATACAGAGCGGCGATCGATTCCAACTCGGCGTGCGCGTTGGCGAGCCTCGGGTACGATGCTTCGCCCGTGATCGGATCGCCGATCAACAGCGCCGTCGTCGCCGTCGCTGGCTTTGCTGTGGAAGGTTGCCCAGCTGTGAGAACACTCAGCGACGGCGCCACCGCGACCTCGGTTTGCAGGATCAACTGGTCGCCCGCTGGCGCAGCCAGAGTCTCGAAGTTGATCCAGTGCAGCGCCCCATCTGGCACCACGATCAAGCGCTTGGGCAAAGGCGTCTTGACGCGATCGATCAACTGTTCGCGCAACTCGTAGGCCGGCTGGTAGCTGAACGGACCCACCGCGCCGCCTCGCTCGATAAAGTCCTGGTAAGCATCCACCAGATCCACGAACGTTTTGGACGCCGCAATTTCGCTACCCAGCCTCGCGCCCTTGCCGTCGATGATCCACACGAACGACCGTTTGGGACCCAGCCAGTAGTAGTACACGGCGGCCTTCGCCTTGGCCAGCTTCGCAGACAGCCGCGCGAGGTCGAACTTGACGCCGAACGGCTGTGGCGCCGCTTCGGAAAACACCTGCAGGCGGCTAGAATCGGCCACCCGCAATGCGTCCATCGGCTGCTTGGCGGCCACCAGGAAGTCCACATAATCCTGATACACCCGCGTCACCGTCGACAGGAACGCCATCTTCGACTCATCCCGCCGCAGCGCACGCCGCAGTTTGGCAACCGTGGCCACCGCGTCTTCGTAGGCCGAAATCGCCGGTTTTGCGGGACCGTGCGTACCCAACCAGTTCGCGATCCGCAGTCGCGCTTCGACGATCGCCGCCTGATCGCGCCCCGATTCGAGTTTCGCCGCCGCGTGGTACTGCTCGAGCGGATTTTCCCCGCGCTTTTCGGCGAGGCGCCCGCGCGTCAGTAGGATCCACGGGTATTCGAACGTCGCCTCGTATCCGGGCACCGCTTCCGCCCGCTTCAGAGATGCTTCCGCTTCCGCCGTCCGATTGAGTTCGATGTCGCTGGCGGCAAGATCGCTCAGCACGCCCACGACCTCCGTGCCCGGCGACTCCGGTTTCAACAATCTCTGCGCTTGTTCGGCCCAACGCCGCGCTGCCGCGTAGTCGCCGCGAAAATACGCGATCGCGCCCAGATTTCGCAGTGCCAGACGTTGTTCCGCCGTGGACCCAAGACGCTCGAACGTCTTGCCGGCGCGCGTAAAGTATTCCTCGGCGCGTTCTTCCTGGCCCATCAGTTGGCGCACCCAGCCGAGGTTGGCCTCGGTGCTCGCCACGGTCAACAGGTCGGACGTCTTGGTGGCCGATTGCAGCAGTTCCTCAAACAGCGCCGCCGCCTCGTCCAGGCGGAAGTGACCTTCGTAGTAAAACCCGAGGTTCCCGGTGGCGAACGCGTATGTTTTTTGGTCGCCGGCTTGTAGCGCTTCGGTCCGAAGCCGCCGCAACTCCGCCTCGGCCGCCGGCGAGGGAAGCTTGGCCAGCGCGGCTGTCGCCTGCTCCCGCCGGAGCAGGTCCTGCAACCCTAGTTTTTGAATCGTTGCGCGAAGCGCCGGCAGCTCTTTGGGATCGCGCCGCGCGAGTAGGAAGCGAACTCCGTCCGCCGTGCCGCGAGCCTTTTCCGGCACCGGTAGCGCAAGGATTTTCTCGCGTTTTTGAAATTCCTCGAGCTCCGTCAGCGCTTCCACTTGCACGGTGCGGAGACGCCAATGTTCCGGCGTCTCCGGATCGCGGTACGTGCCGTTGAGCCCTTCCTCGGCCGCCCGCAGCGCCTGCGAGGCATGCGAGGTGCGAAGCAGCCGTTCGGCGACTTCCGGCGTTGGACCGGCCTTTTTGGAACTCCAACCGGTACACGACAGCTCCAGCCAGAGCGCCGGTACCACAACCAGCAGAATCTTACGGATAGGGAGGGTAGCGCACGCCGTTCCCGCCAACGTTCGGCCCCTCCAACCTTCCTTCGTATCCACACCCCATTTCAGCACGGAACATGGTGAGGGACCGCGAATACGGCGTGATCCAATACTCGCCCAGCACAATCCGGCCGAATTGCGGAATCTCCACAACGTTGGGCGCATCGGCCACCCGCGAACATCTTAGGTTCGCCACGGCGGAGGTCACCACGCAGAATCCGGGCGGCGTCGAATGCAGGTTGAACTTGGGATCCTGGCGTACCGCGTCTTCCGCCCAGCGTTCGACATTGGGGTGAAACTCGATGTCTACGCGCTCACCCGCAATACGCAGATTCTCGAAACGGGAACCGGCCAGGCTGAACACCGGGTCGCCCCGGAAAGGCCGTTTGACGCTCAACACGGCTGTAATACGATCCGCCGTAATTTGGCCGAGGATGTCCAGATGTTCGATGGTGGAGATGCAAACGGTATTCCAAGCGCCTTCTTCTTCATGTTTGGACCCGGTTACCTGGGACGCAATCCGTCCGATCCGGATAATTTCGCGAAGTTTGTACCCGCCCTCGCGGCTGCGCGCGGAAGCGTAGCCTCCCGAAGGCGGCAGTGCGCAGGATGCAATTGCATCGATCGGCACGTCGAATGGGCGTGTCAGACGCCCGGCAAAGCCCACGGCATGGCCATGGAACTGAAAGAGGGGTTCATCAATTTTTTTGTGCACGAGTTAACTCGAAATAATATAGCCGGTCCGGCAACGGATTGGCGTCGCTCGCGGCCGCGCGGGAAAGAGCCACTGTGTAGATCCCAGGACCCAGCGACCCGCCCGAAACCACAATCACCAGCGATCCACGAACCGATTCCGCTTCCCCCGACATCGCGGCGCTGGCCCCCTGCCCGGGTGGAGCGTCGCCCGTATGCACGTTCCAGCGGTAACGCCCGTCGGTCGGAACTTCGATCATCAACGAGATCGCGGTTCCGGCGGGCGCGGACGCGGCAATCGCGGCGCCTCGCGAATCGGCTCGCAGCACCAGCGGCGCGGCGGACTCCACCCTCGGCGCGCCAAGATCCCGGTACTGTTTCAAGGAAATCGCGGCAAATAAAACCGCTACGGCCCAGGGAACCAGAACGCGCGCGCCCTGCCGGCGCATCCACCCGATGCTGCTGTTCGCAGCGGCCTGGTTTTGCGCGTTAGCCGTCCCCTGGGTTGCCGTCGTATCCGGGCCGGAAAAGCCTGCCCGTTCACGGCCGTCCGTAGCGTTCAGGGGTGGAGCCGTCAGGAGCAAAGCCCTGGCCGCCTCCTCGAGAACCGCACCAGTCCGCAGTGCCTCAGCACACGTTGGACAGCCGAAAAAGTGCTTCTCAAAACTCTCCCGCAAAGCAGGATCGAGATCGCCGAGCAAATAGCGCTCGACGGCTTGAGAAGCTACGGCTTGTTGGTGATCCGATTCCATTCCTGAACCTAGATTGGCCCTGGAGATACGGTGGACGCCGCCACCAAATCCCGGAACCGCAAACGCGCTCGAAACAACAGACGGCGCAAATACGCGGCTTCCGAACTGTCAGGCGTCACTGTATCTCCCCGGCCCAAAACACCAATCAAAAGCTGCCTGTCCCGCTCCGGCAACTCATCGAGCAGCCGCCGTACGGGTTCCTGATGCGCTCCGGCCACCCAATCGCCGCCTCCGCCGCCGCGAACCGGTTGCGCGATCGTCCGCGCCTCCACCTCGCCCGGCCCGGCGGAACGCGCCGAACTCGCATCATTACATAAATTCCGCAACAACGCGCCCAAGTCGCCCGGAACCGTCCATTGTTCCGGCGACTCCACAACCGCCTGGCAGGCCAACGCCGCCAGACGCTCCACCTCGCCGGGTATCTTCGCCCGCTCCGGGTGGTTCTTTTTCAACCAGATCCAGGCGACTGTCCGGACATGCGCGGCAAATTCCGCCGTCGCACCCGGGTCCCGCCCAGCGACCCGGACTAGAAACGCGGCCTCAAACATTCCCATAGCTTTCCGAAGCCGCGGCTGGTGGCCTCCTCACGCGAGGTTCAGTTTCCTCCACAATTCACTAAGCGCAGTTCGGCCCGGAAGGGGAACATCGTAGAACGAAAAAAATTTCACCTTGAGTTTGTTAATTTTATTACATTCGTCGCGCCGCCTCAGATTTCTGTAACCAAACGATTTCAGAATCATCTTGTATTCAGGGACTTAACTTTGGCCCAACAGTCTGATATACTGAAGGCCGAACCTTTAGGTCGGGAAGCCAGCGCGCTTTCGCGCATAAGCACCTCTGCCACCAGCACCCGCCGGGATCGAGTTCCAGTTCCTGATTTATCACCGCCATCCAGCATGGGAAGGCCTTTTGCGGCCATCAATCGTTCGATTGGATCGAAACTTCGTGTTTCTGCGTCTAAAAGATCGGAGCCCCTATGGAAACGCGCAGCTTAACCAGAGTGATGCGGCGGTTGGGGAGGGAGTGCAATTAAAAAGTGGAATACGAAGATCAAAACGAACCACATGAGGCGATAGCGCTGAACTTCGACGAGGATGCGAATTTTTTCCATCCCGAAGAACTGCCCGAAGGCGAAGAACAGGCCCCTCAGGAAGAATCGATTTATACGGACGACCCCGTTCGCGTCTATCTGCGCGAAATGGGTGCGGTCCCGCTGTTAACCCGCGAGGGTGAAGTCAATCTGGCTCGCCGCATGGAACGCGGCAAGCTTCGGATGCATCGCGCCATCAGCCGGTCGCCGCTCGTGCAACATCTGGTGCTCGAATGGGCCGACCAGTTGAAGCGCGGCGAAGAAGAGCTCGACGAGCTTGTGGATATCGGTGGCGACATCGAAGACGGAACCGCCCAGGACACCCGCCGCCGCAACGAGCTTTCGAAGCAGTTTGTCGAAATCACCACGCTGCAGAAGAAACTGACGCAGACCGAAGACAAAGCGGCGCAGGTTCCGGCCGCCAACAAGAAGCTGCGCAAGAAGTGGCACGTCAAAATTCTGCGCGCCCGCGTCGACCTGTCCAAGGGATTGCGCGCGATCCCGTTCCAGAATCTCCGGTGGCGCCAGTTCGTCAAGGAACTCGAAAAGTCGGTGGAAGAGATCAACCACCTGCACATCGAGTTGCGCCGCGTCGAAGAGCGCAAAACCCAGGCCAACGAAGCTCGCGCCAAGGAAATCAAGCGTGAAATCCGCAAGCGCGAACACATCGCCGGCGCCTCGCTCGCGGAACTGAAGCATTCGCTTTCGGTGATCCGGCAGGGCGAAATCGAAGCCGAGCGCGCCAAGAAGGATCTGGTGGAAGCCAACCTTCGCCTGGTCGTTTCGGTCGCCAAAAAGTACGTCAACCGCGGTCTGCACCTTCTGGATCTGATCCAGGAGGGCAACATCGGTCTGATGCGCGCCGCCGACAAGTTCGAATACCGCCGTGGCTACAAGTTCTCGACCTACGCGACGTGGTGGATTCGCCAGGCGATCACCCGCGCGATCGCGGACCAGTCTCGTACCATCCGCATCCCGGTGCACATGAACGAGAGCATGAACAAGTTCCTGCGAGCGACTCGTGAGCTCGAAAAGGAACTCGGCCGCGCTCCGACGAACGAGGAAATCTCGCGCCGCATGGACATTCCGGTGGAGAAGGTCCAGAAACTGAAGACCATTTCGCGCGATCCCGTGTCGCTCGAAACCCCGGTCGGACGCGACGGCGAATCGGCTCTCGGCGACCTCATCGAGGATCGCTGGGTCGGCTCTCCGGTGGACACGGTGATCGACTCCAACGTTCGCGACGAGACTGCCAACATTTTGAAGACGCTGTCGCCGAAGGAAGAAAAGGTGATTCGTCTGCGGTTCGGCATCGGCTGCGAGCGCGAGCATACGCTCGAGGAGATCGGCCAGGAGTTCGACGTCACGCGCGAACGCATCCGGCAGATCGAAGCCAAGGCGTTGCGTCAATTGAGGAGTCCGGAACGCGCCCGCCACCTGCGAGCGCTCCTCGCGGCGCGATAGACTTCTGTTCATGAAGAGCAGCAAACGAAGGGCATGCCTAACCGGCGTGCCCTTTCTGCTTTTGTGCGCGGCATTTGGATGCGGCCTCGAGACGGGCGACACGATCCGCATCGATCTGTTCGTGACGGCCAAGACCCCGCTGAAGGATGTTTGGGTGCTGGTGGGCAAGGAAAAATACCTCTGGCCGCAACTGGCTCCCGACGAGCGCGGGACGTTCCAGGTCCACCTCATGTCGGAGGAACCGGCGGTGATCCGGTACCAGTTACCTGGCGGTCAGCGAGCGGAGTGGACGGGCAAGGTAGATCCGTACAAGACGCGCGTGGTCCAGGCTGATTTGACTGGCAATGCCGCGCATCCTGCGGAAGTGAAGTTCATTCGGCGTTAGATGTAGGTCGGCGATGGACCGACCAAAGGCCGGCACCGTTCGGGGTCAGACAGATCTAATTCTTTTGGGCAAGGTTAGCTTTTTAGAATCAGCATGTTAGGGGTGTGCCGGGTAGTGGGACGGCTCAATGACTCCGAGAAGTGGGAATGCATCCGTCTTTTCGAAGTTGCTGAAAAGATGAGGCTTTATCGTTTCGTGAAAGTGGACCAGACGCGTCTGGTCCGTTTCCGGAGAGCGATTGAGGCGGAAGTTCAGGCAGTCCCCGTTTTCTCCCACGCTGCTGCAATGGAATAGTCGGGGACACACGGGTCGCATCAGTCTGTCCCGATTTTCTCCCCGTTCGGGTCGCATCAGTCTGTCCCGATTTTCTCCCCGTTTTCTCCCACGCTGCTGCAATGGAATAGTCGGGGACACACAGGTCGCATCAGTCTGTCCCGATTTTCGTCTTTTCATCTCCTGCAAGCCGCCTTCTACGCTGTGCGGCTCGAAGTGCAGCGCCGGAATGCCGTGGTGTGTTGCTGATGGCGGCGACTAGGCCGCACAGAAGATTTCGTGCTTCCCTTGCTGAACAAGAGTTTCACCGTAGATTAGTTCGCCATCTGCGAGTCGATACGGGAAGAACACTTCCACAGAGTAGCCGCCTTCATGTTCGACGTTTACCTGAATGGCGTCACTTCTCTCGCCCGAGTTCGGCAGCGATATCGACACATCGAAAACCACCGCAACTGCTTTACATTCTCCTCGGCCAGCTATTTCCCTCAGCGAATCCTTCAAGGCAAAAAGCATATCTTTGGATTTCGGGTGATCTGTGTCGGCGTCTTCAGCGCCTATGTGCGTGATTGATCCGTCCAGCCTCATGCACCCGCCGTAAGGATAAAACTCCCCGTGCTGCGTGAGCATTCTCTCAGCGACAGGAAGTACAGCGTTCATCAGCGTCTCGGACTCGTGTTTCGGTGTCATTGCTGTGGCCCAAGATCGTCTCGACGAATGATCCTGGAGACGGTTAGAGACAGACTGACGCGACTCGTGCGTCCCGGACTATTCCGGCCAGGGACTATCAGGGTGAGACCAACCACGCACGTCATACCCTCAAGAGCCTACCGGTTGTTGCCGGAACCGCCGAACAGACCCTGCATCCCCGACGGCCTTTGTTGCTGCTGTTGGCTACCGCTGTTGCCGCTACCCGAGGTGTTCAGTCCGCCAACCCCCGTTACGCCCTTTTGCGCGCCTTTGGCAGGCTTGCGGTAATCGTACACAAACTCCCACTCCTTGTACTTGCCGCGCTCGTTGTAACGCTTGATGCCCGTCCCAGTGGCCGTGCTCGCGACCCCCGCGATGCCTCCTCCGCCGAAGGTGGCGTTGCCTTGCGCCGCCTGCTGCGGGTTGCCGCCCGGCCGCATCATCTGGTCGCGTACCGCTTGCGGTACGTTGAACGCCGAAGGGATCGTCCCGCCGGACGCCGTTACCGGAGCCGACGAAGAAGACGCAGCCGCGGGAGGCGCTTGCGGCGGGAATGGACTCGGGCCGCTCCGAATCTGGTTGCCCGCGCTGAAAGGATTGCCCTGCGCCGGGTACAGCGTCCGCACCGGTCCGTTATTGCTGTTGTTGCTATTCCCCATCAGGGCCGCCTGCGCCGGGTTCATGGGCGCCGGTTGTGGTTGAGGCTGATTCGGGTCCGCCGGCTGCTGTTGTTGTTGTTGCGTATTCGTCTCAGGTTGACATTGTAGCTGCGGGAGTTGCTGCTGCTTGTGTTAATCGGCCAGCTGCTGGTGCTGGTATTGCGCGTTGGGATCGGTG
>JAFDVT010000797.1 GCA_018268875.1 Acidobacteriota bacterium | reverse complement strand
GAACCCGACCAGCTTCACCGGGCTCTTGCGGCTCTTCAACGCCCGCGTCGCGCCCACCGTGCTGCTTTCGTTCGAACCGAACAGCACCTGCACTTCGGGATGCGCCGTCAGGATGTTCTCGGTAACCGCCATGCTCTTTGAAAAATCGGCCCACCCGTACTGTTCGGCGACGATCTGAACGTTCGGGTACACCTTGCCGATGCGGTCCTTAAAGCCCTGTTCGCGCGCCATTGTCGACGCCGCCCCGGGCTGCACCATCACCATCGCGATCTTTCCGCTGCCGTCCAAAAGTTCGGCCACCCGGTTCGCGCCCATTTCGCCGGCCTTGTAGTTGTCGGTCGAAACCTGCGACACGAACTTGTCCGTGTCGATCCCGGAATCGAAAATGATCACCGGAATTTTGGCCGCAGCCGCGCGTTCCACGACGCCCACCATGCTCTTCTTGTCGATCGGCGCCAGCGCGATCGCGTCGATGCCTCGGCTGATCATCGAATCGACAATCTGAATCTGCTGGTTGAAGTCCGTCTCCTGCGCCGGACCGTTCCACACGATCTCGACATCCGCCTCGCGCGCCAGCTTCACCGCTCCGGCATGTACCGACTGCCAGAACATATGCGCGCTTCCCTTGGGAACCACGCCAATCTGCTTCTTGCCCGACCGGTTGCAACCGGCCGATCCCAACACTCCGGCGGCAGCCAGGGCGCCGAATGCAAAGTCTCTTCTACGCATATGCTCCTATTTGGGGAACTGCTTGGGCGCAACCAATTGCTGCCAGCCTTCGCCATCGAGCGCGCGAAGGAACGCCACCAGATCGGACTTTTCCTGCGCCGTCAGGTTCAGCTTCACCATCTTCTCGTCCAGGTTCTTGTTCGGAATGCCGCCCTTGTCGTAGTATTCCACCACTTCCTCGAGCGTCTTCAGCGAACCGTCGTGCATGTACGGAGCGGTCCGGGCAATGTCGCGAAGCGTCGGGGTCTTGAACGCGCCCCAGTCCTCCGGCTTGTGCGTCACCTTGTACCGTCCCTCGTCCGGGTTCGGTTTGTCCATTCCGACGCCCAGGTTATGGTACGAATTCAGCGTGAAGTTGATGCCTTCGTGGCATTGGTCACACTTCGCCTTGTTAAAGTACACGTTCATGCCGCGAACCTGTGCGGCGTTCATCGCGCTCTTGTTGCCGGCCTTGTACTTGTCGTAGGCCGAATTGCCGCTCAACACCGTACGTTCGAATGTCGCGATCGCCATACCCGCCCGCTCGATCGTAATCTGCTCGCTGCCGAACGCGTCGGCGAACATTTTCTTGTAACCGGGGCTGTCCTTCAAAAACGCCACGATGGCATCGTGGGTATGGCCCATCTCGATCGGGTTCGCCATGGGACCGATCGCCTGATCTTCCAGCGATCCCGCGCGCCCGTCCCAGAACTGGGCGAGCGAATACGCGCGATTGATCACGGTCGGCGCGCTACGGTCGCCGCGCTGTCCCCGGATGCCCGAGGAATTGGGCTGGCGATCGGTAAACGCGAGTTTGGGGTGATGGCAGGTGGCGCAGGAAACGGTGTTATCCGCCGACAGTCGCGTATCGAAGTACAGCGCGCGCCCAAGCTCCCACTTGGCCGGCGAGTACGGATTGTCCTTGGGCCACGGAATCGGCTGCAGCCCCAGCGGAATCTTGATGGCCGCCGCGGTGGGCGGAGCCTTCAGTTCCGGCGTGTCCGCCGCCTCCAGCGAACCCAGCAACATCGCTACCGAAAGCAGAGGAGCGCCGCTTGCCAGCACTCCTCGCGTCAACTTCGTCATTCTGCCATTTCCCTCTTCTGGTTGGTTCCGTTGGTTTACTTGTTGACGTAGCCCTGCACGTAGATCGCTTTCGCGCCCGCATGCTGTGCCTGCGTACCGGTGACTTCCATGATGTGGCCGATATGGTCGGCGGCGGCCTTGCGGAACGCGGTCGTCTGGCCGTCGCGGCGCGGGTCGTGTTCTTCGTCGATCAACAGATAGATATCGCCGGACTTGGTGACAAGTCCGATCGGCTGGCCGGCCAGGATGCACTTCTTGCCGCAGGAGGCGTGCTTTTCGCCGTGCTTGCCCAACTGCAGGTAGCACGACATGTCGACGATTTCACCGATCTGCGTCACAGCCTTGCCGGCTTGCGGCTTGCCGTCTACGCCCGCGGCCATCGACGTCCCGGACCACACTTCGCCCTTTTCGCCCATCTTGCCCATCGGCTTCTCATACGTGCCTCCGTTCGGCGCAATGGCCATTTCCGGATGCAGGATGCCCTGGGCTTTGGGCGAGGAGCCCTTCTTTTCCTGCGCGCCGGCCACAAAAAGCGCGCCGGCGGCGATCATACACACGAGTACTTTCATAATTCGTTCTCCCTCTGTCCTTCGTTTAGCGGTTCGAAATTGCAGCGGTTGTATTCGACTACCCGCGGCCAGCGGCGGCGGGAATCTTTCTCAAAAGATCTTCAAACTCGGCCCGGCTTTCGCTGCCGATCGTGAAACCATCCACGCATTGCTGCGCCAGTGCGAATTGCAACGCTTCGTCGGGCTTCGAACGCAGCCTTCCTGCGCCCAGAATCTTCATGCCGATGACGCCTTTGCCGGCGGCCTTCATTTCCTGCAGCACGCCAAGTACCGTCGCCGGATCGGCATCCATCGCCACCTGTGCCGGATTGATGCGCGCCAAGTCCACTTCCACCCATGGCCACTTGGCCGCGGCCTGCAGCGCCACCAGCGTATGGCACGACGTCCCGTGCGTGCGGATAATGCCCTTTTCCCGGGCCTCCGACACCACTTCCATCGGACCCTTCATCTGTTCCGGCCAATCCGCCGCTTCCATCTTGTGCAGCAGAAAGATGTCGATGTAGTCGGTTTTCAGTTCGCGCCGGAACCGGTCAATATCGGCCTTCATGGCAGCCGCCGTCTTGGCGCCCGATTTCGTAAGTACCGTAACCTTTTCGCGCGCCATGCCCTGGAGCGCCAACGCCGCGTGCGGATGCGTACCGTACTGGTCGGCGCAATCGAGCACCGTCACGCCCTGGTCATACGCCGCGCGGAACAGTTCGGCCAGCCCGTTTACGCCCAATTTGCGAGTCTGATTCGAGGATCCGCCGACGCCGCTGGTCCCGCTTCCCATCATCAGCCGCGACACTTCGACGCCGCGCGGACCCAGCTTGACGCGGTCCTGCGCCGTCTTGCGCGCTGTCTGCGCAAACAAGTGGTACGGAAAGTTGGAAAGGGAAACGAGGCCGGCAGCTGAAGCGCCGGACCGCAAAAAGTGCCGTCTGTTCAAACCGCCTCCTAAACCTGCAAACTTATCACAGCGCCGCAGGCCGTTACAAGTTGTTGATATCTTAGTTCCTTCCGCTATGAACACACCGCTCACCATCCTGTGTATTGCGAGCTATGAAAAAGGCCATGCTTTCCTCCGTCAATGCAAGCAATCCGGTGCCCGCGTGTTCCTGTTGACCTCCCTCTCGCTCAAGGACAAGGCCCAGTGGCCCACCGACGTGATCGACGAACTGTTCTACATGCCCGATGAGGATCACGTCTGGAATCGCGAACACACCCTCAACGCCGTCGCACACCTGTGCCGTAACCATGTGATCGACCGCCTTGTCCCCCTCGACGACTTCGACCTCGAACTCGCCGCCTTCCTCCGCGAACATCTGCGTATCCCCGGCATGGGCGAAACCACCACGCGGTACTTCCGTGACAAGCTCGCCATGCGCATGAAGGCCCGGGAAAAAGGACTCAACGTCCCCGACTTCGTCCCCATCCTGAACCACCAGCGCGTCACCGAATACCTCGATCGCGTGCCTGGCCCCTGGGTCCTCAAGCCGCGCATGCTGGCCGGCGCGATCGGCATCAAGAAAGTGCACACCGCGCAGGAGGCCTGGGACAAGATCCACGCCCTCGGCGACCAGCAGTCGTACTACCTGCTCGAACGCTTCATCCCCGGCGACATCTTTCATGTGGATTCGATCGTGTACGAAAACAAATTGGTGTACGCGGTTGCGTCGGAATACGGTAGGCCGCCGCTCGATGTGTCGCAATCGGGCGACATCTTCACCACGCGCCTGATGCGCCGCGGTTCGGAACGCGAACAGGCCGTGCGCGCCAAGAACGTCCAGGTTTTATCGGGACTCGGCCTCGTACGAGGTGTCTCGCACACCGAGTTCATCATTGCTCACGAGGACGGCAAGGTGTACTTTCTCGAGACCTCTGCCCGTGTCGGAGGCGCGCATATCGCCGACCTGGTGGAGGCCGCGACGGGCATCAACATGTGGGCCGAGTGGGCCAAGGTAGAGCTCGCCGGAGGCAAGGCGCCGTACTCGCCGCCGGAAGCGAAGGAAGACTACGCGGCGTTGCTGGTGTCGCTGGCGAAGCAGCAGTGGCCGGACCTCGCGGCTTACAACGACCCGGAGGTCGTGTGGCGCATGAACCGCGAACATCACGCCGGCCTCATCGTCAAGAGCCCGGATTACGACCGGATCACCGAACTGCTCGAACAGTATCGCGACCGGTTTCGCGAGGATTTCTGGGCGATGCTGCCGGCCCGCGACAAGCCGACGCATTAAACCATTCGCCGGACACGGACCGGAGGTCCAAACGCTTACGCCTGGCAGCGTCTTGCCGTCGGAAAATTTACCGTTGCTCGAGCCCGGCGTCACCAGATACGTACGGCCCGGCCAATAGGGGTTTGGACTCCACCTGCCACTACCTTGCCGATAAAGACCACCGGCATGCTTGCGAGTTCGCATTCCGTCATCTCGCGGCAGGAACAGCCCCAAACGGCAGGCATCGCCATCAGTTACGCCAACATGTAGGAACGCATTTGCATCGTCAGCTAATCAGGCCCATGGCGCGCTTGCCCGCCTCCAGCACCTTCAGGATCTTGTCCGTCTCGTACACACAACCGCCCCAGGCCCCGCCGCCGATGTCCTGTAGCGCCGCCCACAGACGGGTCTCTTCCGGAAGATCGGGGTCCGCGCGAAGATCCTCGCGCATCGGACGCGACGTCAGCACGCGCTTGCCGACATCGGCCCCGAACACATAGCCATCGGAACCCACCAGGTTGATCGTACCTTCGAGCGTATTGCGATCCACCACAATCTCGATGATGTCGCCCTCGATCAGCTTTCCGATCGGCCCGCCCGCCAGCGCTTCGGGCGACACATGACCAATGCACGCTCCCGTCGACACGCCGCTAAACCGCGCGTCGGTGATCAGCGCGACATGCTTGCCAAACGGCAGATGCTTCAATGCCGACGTCAACTGGTACGTCTCCTCCATGCCCGAACCCATCGGTCCGCGACACGTGAGCACCAGGATGTCCCCTTCGTGAATCTGCTTGTTCTTGATCGCCGCAATCGCGTCCTTTTCCGCCAAAAACACCCGTGCGGGACCCTGCTTGCGGTACACGCCATCTTCACCCACAACGCTCGGGTCGATCGACGTCGCCTTGATCACCGAACCTTCTGGCGCGAGGTTGCCCTGCGGAAAACACACCGTCGCCGTCAGACCTCGGCTCACCGCTTCCCCGGGACTCATGATGACGTCATCCGGGTTCACGCCATCGCGATCGCGCAGCAGCCTGCGCAGCGATTCCCGGCGTTCCGAACCTTCCCACCACGACAGCGCTTCGCCCAACGTCGCGCCGGACGCCGTCATCACGGTCAGGTCCAGCAACCCCGCGTCGCGCAGATGCAGCATCACTTCCGGTACGCCGCCCGCCAGGAACACCTGTACCGTCGGATGGTGGCGAGGTCCGTTCGGGAGCGCGTCCACCAAGCGAGGCACGTTGCGGTTCACGCGAATCCAATCGGGCACCGTGGGGCGGGGAAGTCCCGCTTGATAAGCGACGGCGGCCAGATGAATGATCACGTTCGTAGATCCGCCAAACGCCGCATGCACCGCCATTGCGTTGTGCAGCGCGCCTGGCGTCAGGATGTGCCGCATGTTGATGCCACGGGCCATCAGCGACAGTCCCGCAATGGCCGAACGCTTGGCCATGTCGAGCCAGATGGGATGCCCGGAAGGCGCAAGCGCGGAATGCGTCAGCGACATGCCCAGCGCCTCGCCGACCACTTGCGCCGTCGCCGCCGTACCCAGAAATTGACAGCCTCCGCCGGGCGACGCGCAGGCGCGGCAACCCATGTCAGCGGCCTCCTGCAGCGAAATCTGCTGATGCGAAAACCGAGCGCCGATCGTCTGTACGCGACCCGCGTCTTCGCCGTCGGACGCCAGCAACGTCACGCCGCCGGGAACCAGAATGCAAGGCAAATCGCGCGACCCGGCCAGCGCCATCATCATCGCCGGCAGACCCTTGTCGCACGTCGCGCCCCCGATCACCGCGCTACGCGTCGGCAGCGAACGGATCAGCCGCTTGAAGATCGTCCCCGCATCGTTGCGGTACGGCATCGAATCGAACATACCGGT
>JAFDVT010000796.1 GCA_018268875.1 Acidobacteriota bacterium | reverse complement strand
GTTCGCGGATCATCGGCGGCTGTTCCACCGGCAAGCCTGGATCGGCGTGCGGAATCGGACTGAACGCCGAATAGTACACGCGGCGCAACCGGTGCTGGCGGTACAGTTGGGAGGCCTTGCGCAGCACCGTCGCATCGGGCGCCGACGTCGCACCGACGATCATCTGCGTACTCTGCCCGGCAGGCGCAAAACGTGGCGACTGGCCCGCGCGGTTCGTCTTGTCTTTCGCCTCCAGGATGCCCCCTTTGATCTGGACCATCGCGCCTTCGATCTCCGCATGGCGTTTGGCGGGCGCGAGCGTTCGCAGTTCGCGATCCACCGGCAGTTCGATGTTGGCGCTCAGGCGATCGGCCCACATACCTGCTTGGCGGTACAGTTCCGGCGAGGCCGCGGGCACCGCTTTCAGATGGATGTAGCCGCCGAACTTATGCGTCTCACGCAGTTGCCGCGCGACCGCGATGAGTTGCTCCATCGTGTAGTCGGGCGTCTGAATGACCCCGGAACTCAGAAACAGACCTTCGATGTAGTTCCGCTTGTAGAAGCTCAGCGTGAGGTTCACCACCTCGTCCGGCGTGAACCTGGCGCGCGGCGTATCACTCGAAATCCGGTTGACGCAATAGCTGCAGTCGTAGATGCAGTAATTGGTGAGCAGAAGCTTCAGAAGCGACACGCAACGCCCGTCCGGCGTGTAGCTGTGGCAGATGCCCATGCCTTCCGTGTTGCCAATGCCGCCTTCGGCGCGCTTGCGGTAGGAACCGCTGCTCGCGCACGATGCATCGTACTTTGCGGCATCGGCCAGGATGGCCAGCTTACGGTCGATCTCCATACACTTCTCTAGACGCCGGCAGGCGAACAAACGGCGTATACTCTCAGTGTATACGAGGACGTTTTACTTGGGCTTTTTTGCGCCGGGCAGCCCCGCCGGATTTTCGTGGACCCGCTCGCGGAACGTGCCCTTCATGCCCGCCGCCAGCGCGACGGTCTTTTCGCCGTACTTGTCGCGAAGCTTGTCGGCGGCCTGCAGCGCCTTGCTCCAGCGTTCCTTGCGATCCGATTCCATCAGGTCCAGTTGGCCTTCATGATCGTCGAAGCCGCCGGCGTAGACACCGAGCAAACGGATCTTTTCGCCGCGCCGCCAGGCGTCGTAAAACAGCTCGCGCGACGTTTCGAAGATGTCGATGTCCAACTGCGTGGCGTTCTTCAATGTGCGCGACCTGGTGAACGTGCTGAAGTCCGAATACCGTAGCTTGATGTGGATGTTGGTGGCGAAAACGCCGCCTTCGCGAACCCGCCGTCCCACCTTCTCCGACAGATGCGCGAGCGTGGCTTCGAGCGTCCTTGCGTCCGCCGTATCGTCCCCGAACGTATGCTCGTGGCTGATCGACTTGGCGTTGCGCCCGTCGCCGATCAGGAACCCCGTGTCAAACCAGCCTCCCGCGTCGAGGCCCTTGGACTTGCCCGCCAGAGCCAGGCCCCATTTGCCGAACTTTTTCGAAAGAAATTGAACGTCGAGCGCCGCCAGGTCGCCCACTTTGCGGATGCCGCAGGCGTGCAGGTTCTGCTCGGTCGCCTTGCCGACCCCGGGGATCTTACGAACGTCGAGCGGCGCCAGGAACGCCGGCTCCGCACCCGGTTGCACCCACAAGATCCCGTTGGGCTTTGCCTGATCCGAGGCGACCTTCGACACGAGTTTCGACGTAGACACGCCGATCGAACAGTTCAGTTGTGTGGCTTGTTTGATGGCCTCATGCAGCTTGTGCGCGGCTTCGAGCGGGCGCCCCAACAGGCGTTCGGTGCCGGTCAGGTCCAGGTACGCCTCGTCGATGGACGCCATTTCGACGCGTGGCGAAAACCGGTTCAGGACCTCGAATACTTCGCCGGACGCTTCGCGGTACCGCGTGGGATGGCCGGGAACAAAAATCGCGTGGGGACACAGCAGGGCCGCCGTGCGCAGCGGCATAGCGGAATGTACGCCGAACTTGCGGGCGGCGTAGGAGGCAGCCGAAACCACGCCTCGATCGGTTGCCGCGCCGCCGACCACCACTGGTTTACCTTTGAGCGAGGGGTCGTAGAGTTCCTCTACGGAGACAAAGAAGGCGTCCATGTCGAGATGGAAAATCGTGCGCAAGGACGCCCTCTTTTGGGGAAATGAAACAACAGCCGGGTGCTGGTCAGGCTAGTCGGCTACCGGCGTGGCGGCAGGCGCGCCATCGCCGTTCGGATTCACAAGATCCTTCAATTCTTTGCTGGGCTTGAAATACGGAATGCGCTTGGCCGGCACTTCGACCTTAGCGCCCGTTTTGGGATTCCGCCCAATCCTCGGTTGACGCTTACGCGTGCGAAAACTTCCAAAACCGCGGATTTCGATCTTGTCCCCGGTTCGCAGAGACTTGACGATGCTGTCGAATATCGCTTCGACAATGACTTCCGAGTCCTTCCTCGTCATCTCCACCACGCGAGAGACTTCTTCGATCAATTCCGCCTTCGTCATGACGTTGGGCTTTCGTCCTTTCCTTCATCTTGTTGCATGTTTTCCTCCATCGGGGCGTCGTCATAGCCGGAATGGTCCGCGGCGGCCTCCGGGAAGCCATCCCCGGGCGCGGATCTTTCCTGCTGGTCAACCACACCTTTCAGGCTCAATCCAATTTTCTTTTCACCCTCGCTCATCTTGATGATCTGAAAGCTCATCTCGTCGCCGAGGGGAATGGCGGGCTCGTCCGGACGGCGGTCATTGGCGGCAGGCACTTCGGAACGGTGGCACAACCCTTCCACACCGGGTGCCAGTTCCACAAAAACGCCGAAGCTTGCCGCGCGGCAAACCCGCCCCGCAACGATATCCCCTATCTTATGATCGCGGAAAAAAAGTTCCCACGCATCTGGCTGCAACTGCTTGACCCCAAGCGACAACCGCCGGTTCGTCGAATCAATGCGAAGAATGACGGCCTGTATGATCTGCCCCTTCTTCAACATCTCCGAAGGATGCTTGATCCGCTTGGTCCACGACAGGTCGGATACGTGCACCAGTCCGTCCACGCCCTCTTCAATCTCCAGAAACGCGCCGAAGTCGGAAAGCTTACGGATGCGCCCTTCCACCACGGAACCGACGCTATACCGGTCGATCACGGTCGTCCAGGGGTCGGCCTCCAACTGCTTGATGCCGAGCGAAATACGGCGGTCCTTGGGTTTGGCCTCAAGTACCACGGCTTCCACCTGATCGCCCGCGCGAACCACCTTCGACGGATGCTTCATGCGGCGGCTCCAGGTCATCTCCGAAATATGGATCAGACCTTCGACGCCGGCTTCGAGTTCCACAAACGCGCCGTAGTCGGTGATGCTGACAATGCGCCCGATCACCCGCGCGCCCGCCGGATACCGTTCGTGAATGCTTTCCCACGGGTCGGGGTTTAACTGTTTCAGCCCCAGTGAAATCCGCTCTTTTTCACGGTCGAACTTCAGAACCTTCACTGAAATCTGATCGCCGGGCGTCAGCATTTCGGACGGATGATTCACGCGCCCGAACGACATGTCGCTGACGTGCAGCAAGCCGTCGATGCCGCCCAGGTCGATGAACGCGCCGTATTCGGTCAACGTCTTCACCGTCCCCGTGACCACCGCGCCTTCGGTCACCGCGTCCAGGATCGCGCCCTTGCGCAGCGTGACGTCTTCTTCGACCACCGCCTTGCGCGACACCACGATGTTGCCGCGACGCCGGTTCAACTTCAGAATCTTGACCGGGATGTCCTGTCCAACCCAGGCATCGAGATTGTGCACCGGGCGCTGGTCCACCTGCGAACCCGGCATAAACGCCAGCGCGCCGACGTCCACCGAAAGCCCGCCCTTGGTACGGCCGGTGACGCGGCCTGAAACCACCAGCGATTCGCGATGCGCGCGTTCGAGCGTATCCCAGTTCTTGAGCCGGTTCGCCTTGTCGTGTGACAGAACGACATAGCCTTCCGGATGCTCGCCCTTGTCCACCGCGACATGGATCACGTCGCCGCGCTGCACCGTGCAGTTGCCTTCGGCGTCGAGCAGTTGATGGATCGGCACGGCGCCTTCCATCTTGTAGCCGATGTCGACGATTACGTCCTTGGACGTAACGCTCAGCACCGTGCCTTGCAGCACTTCGCCAGTGGCGGGAGGCTCCAGGTGGCCGCCGTAATCGTCGATGAGGTGGCCGTACTCTTCCTCAGCCATCTCGGCGTTCATCGCTGCGAGAAAGTCCGCGGATTCGTCGTCGTCGCTGCTGTTGCTGCTGCCGTATTCGCTGTCAGCGCCGCCAGCGCCAGCAGCTTGGGGAGCCCCGGGGGCAAGCGGCGCTGGCCGTCCCGGAAGTTGATGCTGGTGCTCGTCCCTACTGTTGGGTTGGTCGATCGGTTCGTGTATGTGTTCTTCTGGTGTGCCGGCCATCACCTGGAACTCCCTTCCCGTGCCTTACCAAAGGCAGGGCCAACGGAATGACAGGGAATACTCGACAGGCAAGAGCCGCCAGGGGCTCTGTTTCCACGCGGAAACTACGAATGAAATGTCTTCCGCCTACCGCCTCAGACTGACAAACCGTTGATAGATCAGTACTTCAGCATTATGACCGAGCGTGCAACCGAAGTCAACCGGCGGTACTGACGGCCCGCTCGCGCGGCGCGTGGGACACCGCCGACGGACGGAAGACTTCGAACCGGTACGTTTTGCCGCCGCTGTCGAAGCGGAACGTATCCACCACCGGGTGGCTTTCCCATGCCGCGTCCGTGATCGTCGCCGACCCCAGTTCGACAAACCGGTAGCGGAACCAGCGGCGGGCGGCAAACACCAGCTTGTCTCCATCGGCCGTCCAGAACAGGTACCCGATCGAGGATTTCACCGATCGCGAACCTCCGGCGGCGGCGCAATGGATGCCGTAACCCGTAGTGTTGTAGCCTTTGGCGCGGATCGCCTCGAGCAGCGGCAGCGGGATGGCCCGCAGATGTTCGGAGGCCTCGGCAGGCGCGCCCGGCAGCGTCTGTGGAGGCGCGGCCTTTTCAACCGGACCCGAGGACCACGCCGAGATCGCCGAGGAAAGCGCGGTAAGTTCCACGCGCATCAACCGGAAGATCTTGGGCGAACCCCACCAGATCACCGCGACGATCACGCTCACACTGCACAGTGTGGCGATCGGATACTGGAACGTAAACCATGTCGCGACCGGAACCACCGCGTCACCCGCAAGGCTCAGCGCCCAGTTGCTGAACGGTTCCGGGCTCTGGTTCACCGCCAGCCGTGTCGCGGACTTGGCCGAATGCCCCGTCAGCGCGATGCCGCCGCACAGGATCATCAGCATCGCCTTGATGGCGGGATCGGTATGGGCAAACGCGCCAGCGCCCAGCAGCGCCGCCCCGATGGGACGGATAAAGGTGTGCGCCGAATCCCACGCCGAGTCGATCCACGGGACCTTATCGGCAAAGAACTCGATCAGGCAGGCCGTGCCGCTCAGCGCCAGAACGCGCCAATCGGCAAGGATTTCCAACCCCGAATAGGTGTCCGAAAGATGCAGCCATTGCATACGAATGGCTACACCGATAGCCAACGTCGTCAGGTACAGGCGGATTCCGGAGAGGAACCCGAGACCGAGCGCCGTGCCCAGTTGCTGGAGTATGTCCATGGAAGTTGTGTTAATTAACGGCCGCTGCCGCCGCCGCGCGAACCACCACCACCGCCGCCTCCGCCGACAGCGGCGCCGCCACCGCCACCGATATCGCCGCGGGAAGGCGCGCCACCGCCGGCCGAAATGCCAGTGCTGCCAGTGCCTACGCCCATCGAACTGGAACTGTTGATCATGCCGCCGCGGCCGCTGTAGCCGCCGTTGGCACCGAAGGCGCCGCCGTTGTCAAACCCGCCGCGCATCATTTCGCCGCGGCTGGTCATCGCCTCGCGGCCCGCCGAAAACGCCGATTCGCGATTCTGAATCGCCTGGCTCTGCCGGTACGCATTCGCGTAGGCCAGGTTGTTGTACAGGTTGGTGATCACCACCGGGCTGTAGAACTGGTAGCCAAACGGGCTGTTGTAGAAACCGCGGTACGGCACATAGGTGTAGAAGCCGAAGTACGGGTTGTACGCCCAGCCGCCGTAATTCCACATCTGTCCGCCGCTGTAGATGCTGCGCGCGGAAGAAAAGCTGGCAACCGAGAGCGGTTCCGCTCGACGCGAGGCCCAGCGGTAAAACGCGTCGTTCTGCTTCTGGTCGAACTTCGAGGCCACCAGAACGCCGCCCAACTGCGCCATCTTGCCCTTTTTGAGCGTCAGCGTTTGGCCGCCGCCGGCCACGAGCATTTCGCCTTCGAACACCCGGATCGTGCCGGCCTCCGAATCGAGGCGGTACAGCCCGGGTTTACGAACCGTGAACGCGTAGTCCTTATACAGGAGCGTCACCGCATTGCCTTCCAGCAATTCCGCGCATTCCAAAAGCACGGATCCATTCATCAGGCGAACGCGGGTGTCAGAAAGCCGGTTGTCCACCATCGAAGCGGTAGTGTTCTCGGCGAGACGAAGGAATACGCCCGGGGTCAACAAAACCTCCGCGCGGCCTTCGGTCGTAACCAGTTCCTGATCTTTTTGCCACTCTGGGAACTTGCCGTTTTTCGACTCAACGGCCGCCCCACCAGCCTTTACGTCGCCTTCGTAGTAATTGATGACGCCGGACTTTGCCGAAATCACAAGCTGGGCGTGCAATTGGGTGGACCCCAATACAACCGCCGCGGCCGCGCAAAGCGCGTAAATGTTCTGGCGCATAACTGACACTCCTGCCGACATGGTGACTGTTCGCAAGACGGGTGTCAAGCCCCTCGCGTTTCAGGAACTTGTATGCTTTCTTACCGCGCTTCCGGCAGCAGGATCAAAAGCTCGAGATTGGGGTTCGGAAAGTCGCCCGGGACGTGCGCCGCCAGGTTCCTCGCCCGCTGAATCGCTTCCCAACAAGCGCCCGACTGGTTGATGCTGAAGTAGGTGTAATTCACCTTGATCGGGATCGCGCTCGGCGGCCTCGGCACGTGGGTTAAAGTCAACCCCGGCAGCGCCCGCTGGACCAGGTGTTCGATGTGGTTCGCCGAACAGACTTTGACCAGATACGGCGCGCTCGAAATCACCTTGCCCTCGTCCGCTTCGCTCTGCATCGCCAGGAACATCTTCGTGTTCTGCAGGTACTTGTCGTCCTGCAGCGGCGTCGAGTAAATCGAGGTTTGCGTCAGCTTCAGCGGCAGCGAAATGAAGTTGCTCGGCACCACGGTTTCGAGCAAATACCGGATGGACTCGTCGAGCTTGGCAAAGCAATTGCCCAGGTCGTCGTGGTCGTACTTCGGAAGGTCCCGCGGATGGAGGTCCTTCGAAAAGGTCGTCAGGCTACCGGCCAGCGCGAGCATCTGCGCGTACAACCGTTCCGGGTGCCCGCGATGCGTCTCAAACAGGTGGTGGAAGATCGGGAAATGCGAATTGATCGTGTACAGCAGCCAGAAGCTCGCGATGTCGGCCAACCCGAACTCGGCGAGCGACAGGTTCTTCTGCCGTCGCATGCTCGACAGCTGGCTGCTTTTCGCGGCGAGAATTTCGACCAGTCTGCGGGCGATGCCGTTGATCCTCGCGCTGGCCGAAAAGTCCAGCAGCGGAGGCACAACGTTGGTGTCGATCTCGAACTTGCCTGCCGCCGACTTCAGCACGCGGCAAATCCGGATCACCGAATAATTCTTTTGGGATTCGCCTTCCACCAGCACGCGGAAATTCTTGCGCGCCACCTGGATGGGACGTTCGGAAAGCCCGGTGTTCTCGTCGCGGAGCATCGCGATTTCGGCCAGGTAGCGCGTGTCGGCCGCATTGCGCGCCAGCGAGACGTTCAACCCTTTTTCGCGGTAATGCGGCACCGCCAGGAACACATCGCAAGCCCGTTGGTCCTGTTCGAACGCATCCGCCAAAGGCTTGGGAGGCGGCGCCTGGTCCGCGTCCGGGATGTCGAACAGCAAGCCGTCGGGCAGAATCCCCGAGGCTTCGGAAATCGTGATGTAGCCGGCGTCCAGCGCTTCCTGGTTGATCACCAGGCGCTGCACGCCGTATCCCGCATACGTCAGGCCCTGCAACTGGAACTGCAGGGAACTTTCGATGAAACGGTCCTGCGTCTGCAGATACTGCGGACTGAGGAACGTTCCCTTCATCCATATGACTGGTTGGAGCCGCTTCATGTGTGCCGGTTACTAGTCCAATCTCACCACGTCCGCGCTCACTCCGTGCGAACCACTGGTGATGGTCATCATCTCGCCCGACGGACCTTCGACGACAAACGACGACAGCGGGCCGAGTATCGCCGTCGCCTCATGCGGCAGCAAACCGGGGAGGAAGGTTCGCAACAGCACCGGTTCCTGCAAACGAAGCTGGAACGGAAGCCCCGCCGCCGTGTAGACGTTGATGACGTTCCGCAGATGGGTCGCCACCGCTTCGAGGCCAGCGCCCGAGGTGCAGTACACACCCCAATTCTTGCTCCAGCCGTCGCGGATCAGGAAATCCAGAAGTTTGGTCGCCGTCGGCGACACCGCGACCAGATAACAGCCGATGCCCGGCTTGTTCTGCACGAGCGTTTCTGTCAGGGCGACGCAAGGCTCGCCGCAGGCTTCCACAAACGCGCGCACCAGCATGTCCTTGGTGGCGTCCAACACGGCGTAGACAGGTTCCTGGCGGGAAAACAGCTTCTGCAGCAGGCGACGCTCGCGCTCGCTGAAACTCTCCCACGGATCCACCGGCTTCGGTGGCGGCGGCGGTGGCATCACCGGAGGCGCGGGCACGGGTGGAGGTCCGCCGAACATCCCCGGCGGTAGCGGCGGAGGCGGAGGTGGCGGCACGGGCGAGGACGCCGGCGGTTCGCCAAACGGCGAAAACGCCGTTTCCAATGGTGGTGGGCCACCGGTTACGGGCAGTGGAGGCGGAGGCGGTGGAGCTTGTGAGTTGCCCAGCGGCGGCGGAGGCGCGCCGGTTACCGGCAGCGGCGGAACGGGAGGCAGTGGCGGCGCTCCACCGGTCGTCGTGCCGATTGCGGGCTGTTGGCCCTGCTCAATCGTCTTTTCGAACAGAAACTGCGCGGGAATTGTGCTGGTCTTCGAAAAGTCCGCTTCCGTGTCGAACTCCACGTGCAACCGGAACTTGCTCGAACCGGCGGCAATCATGTCCTCGTCCTGCAACGGCTGTTCGTTCACACGCGCGCCGTTCACAAACGTGCCATTGGACGAGCCAAGATCGCGCACCAGAAAGGCGCCGGCGGCGTTTTGAACTTCAAAATGGCGGCCGGACATATAGCCGTCGCCTGGAATCGAAACGTCGGATTTGGTGGTGCGTCCGAACGCGATGGACTGCCCCGGGTTCAACTCGATTCGCCGTCCGGCGAGGGGTCCCTCAACAACCTCGAAGATCGCGCGCATATCTTTTCGCTAACCCGCCTTCCTGATACTGTACAAACTTCGCCCGCTCAACTCAAAACAACTTCGGAGGCCCGGCCGGCGGCTTGGGGAGGTTGTCCATCGCCTGCTGGGTATTCTTCGCCATCTGGTTGGCGGCCTGCTGCGTCTGCTGCGCCGCTTGCTGCGCTGCTTGCGTGGCTTGTCCGGCCGCTTCCTGGGCCGCTTGCGTCGCCTGGCTGGCGGCATCGCGAGCCGCCTGTTGCGCCGCGCCAGTGGCTTGTTGCGCCGCCTGATTGGCCGCTTGCCCGACCTGATTGGCCGCCTGCTGCGCCGCTCCTTGTACCTGTTGCGCCGCCTGTTCGGCGGCTTGCTGCGCTTGTTGCTGCGTCTGCTGCATCTGCTGCTGCGCGTTGTTGGCCGCGGCCTGGGCCGCCGCCGTCGCCTGATTCGCGGCCGCCGCCGCTGTGTTGGCGACCTGGTTCGCCGTCGCCGCCATTTGCTGCTGCGCTTGCGCGGACGCTTGCTGGACGGCTTGTTGGGCTTGTTGCGCCGCTTGCGCGGCCTGTGCGGCAGCGGCCTGCGCCGTCTGCTGCGCCTGGTTCAGTGTTTGGGAAACCTGTTGCGACACCTGGTTGACCATCTGCTGCCCCTGCGCAGCCGCCTGCGACGCCATCTGCTGGGCTTGAGTGGCCGCCTGCTGCAACTGCGCCTGTGCCTGCGCGGCCGTCTGCTGGGCCTGGTTCATCGCCTTGGCCGCCTGATTGGCCGCTTGCGCTACTGCCTGCTGCCCGGTCGCGACCGCCTGGTTTGCCACATCCGTCAACTGCTGCACGGTGGCCGCCGCCTGCTGCTGCACGGCGTTGGCCGTCGCCGCCGCCTGATTGGCGAGGCTCGTAATCTGGCTTGCGGCCTGGTTGACGGCGTTCTGCGATGCCTGGCTCACCGCGTTGATTGTCTGGTTCGCCGTGTCCTGCACCTGGTTCATCGCCGAATTGAACTGGGACGCCGCGGTCGACGCCGCGCTCTGCACCGCCGCCGCAACGCCGCTCGCCGCTCCCATGGCCTGGCTCGCCGTCGACTGCAGCGACTCGAGCGCCTGGTTCATGACGTTGCCCGCCGCCGATAACCCCTGGCTGCTGACGCCCCCCAAATCGGGAAATGGTGGCAGTTGCGGGAAAGGTGGCACTGTCGCGGGCGGAAGTCCCGGCACCGGAGGCACGGCCGGCAGCGCGACCGCCGGAACGTCCACGGCCGGAGGCTTCGGCAACGGCGGAGCGAACGGAATCGCCGGTACGTTGACCGAAGGCGCCGATGGAGGCGCCGGCGAGGCCATGTCCCCGACAATCACGGTCGGGCAACCCACCATCAACATTCCGCCGTGCGACGTTGGATCCATGATCCGCGCCTGCGGCATGTTCATCGTGATGACAGTCGGCGAACCCATCACGATCGCGTCCGGTGGACCCACGCAGACGCACATATCGCTTACCCGCGCCGCCGGCATCGCGCCGATCAGGACCGTGATGCCACCGGGCGGCAGCACAGGTCCGCCGACGTGCGGAACTGGCGGTGCGCCGGGTGTCACCATCGGACACATGTGAAAGTCCCCTACACGGGACGCTGGCATGGGAGGCATGAGTCTGTGTTACCTCCCCAGTCCTTTGAACGCGTTCTGCACGCCTTGCGCGGCCTGATCGGCGGTGTTGCCCACCTGCCCGAAGGCCTGGTCCGCGGTCTTGCCGATCTGATCGCCGGCCTGGGTCGCGGCGTTCGAGATCTGCTGGCCGGCTGCCTGCGCCTGTTGCTGGGCCATCTGGCCCGCCTGCGCGGCCTGCTGGGTGGCCTGCTGCGCCGCCTGCCCCACCTGCGCCGCCGCCTGCTCGGCCGCCTGCTGTACCTGTTGCGTGGATTGCTGGGTCGCGTCCTGCATTTGCTGCTGCGTCTGTTGGGCCATCTGCTGCGCCTGATTGGCGGCGTTCGATGCCGCTTCCTGCGCCGCCGATGCCGCTTGCGCCGCTTGCTGCTGGGCTTGTTGAGCAGCCTGCGCCGCCTGGTTCGCCATCGCGGTGGCCTGTTCCTGTGCCTGCGACATGGCCTGTTGGGCCATCTGCTGCGTTTGTTGCGCGGCCTGCTGCGCGGCCTGTTGCGCCGCCGCCGCCGCTTGCTGACCCTGCTGCGCGACCGCGTTCAACTGTTGCGACGCCGCGTTTAGCGCCTGCTGACCTTGCTCCTTGGCATCGTCCGCGATCTGTTGCGCCTGCTCGGCCGCCTCCTGCAACTGTTGCTGCGCCTGGTTGGCGACGTCCTGCGCCTGCTGGGCCACCTGCTGCGCCTGTTCGGCCGCCCCTTGCAGAGCCTCCTGCCCTTGCTCCATGGCCTGGTTCGCCAACTGCTGCGCTTGCGCCGCCACGTCCTGTAACTGGCCTTGCACCTGGTCGAGCGCCTGCGCGGCCCGGTTCTGTAGATCGGACACCTGCTCGGCGGCCTGCGTCAGCGCTTCCTGCGCCTGGTCCTTCACCTCGTCGATCGCGTTCTCCACCTGATTTTTGGCGTCTGCGACGGCGTTCTGAACATTGTCCTTGGCCTCGTTCACGGCGCCTAGAACCTGGTTCACCACCTGTCCGGCGGCGGCCGCCGTGGCCGTGCCGATGTTCGACGCGGTCTCCATCAGCGTCTGGGCGGTCGATGTCACCTGGTCAAAGAACATGTTCGACAGGTTGCTCAACACCTTGGTCCCAGCATCCAGCGCCGCTCCCACCAGGCTCGTAACCTGGGCCGCCATGGCCACCGGATCGGGAGAAGTTACCACCGGAAGCACGACGACGTTCATCCTGCTCGCCACGCCGCTTGCGCCGCCTCCCGCGGCTGCTGCAGCGGGGGCAGCGGGGGCCGCGGGCGCTGCTGCCGCAGCAGCTGGCGGAGGAGCCATTGCAGGCATCAACGGAGGAATCACCACCGGCATGACCGGCGGCGGCGGACCACCCGGGCAATTCAACATCAGCATCGGCGTACCCGCCACCTGAATGCCGCCCGGATTGATCTGAATCGAACTCGCGCCGGCCTTCAACGTCAGCGCGACGCCGGACTCGATGTTCAACTGGACGCCGGCTTTGATGGTCACGTTCATGCCGGATTCGATGTT
>JAFDVT010000795.1 GCA_018268875.1 Acidobacteriota bacterium | reverse complement strand
TTCTGTTGTGGCGGCGATTTCATCACTCACGTTGAGATTGTTCTGTTTCATGCTCATTCTTGTTTTGTCTAAAATCAGGCTGTTCAGCGCTGCAAAGCCTGGTGCAAATTCATGCCTGCCGAGATAAAACCTGGGCCGCCGGCACAAGTTACTCGACAGATGAAAAGTGTTGGTTAAAAGCCGGTGCTATTTGTGAACGGCCGGAATCGACGTGAATGCCGCGGTGCCGAATCGCAGTCCCAGCACCGCCACCGTACCCGACGTTGTGGTGATCGACAGCCAACCGCGGCTGCCCGCAACGCCGCCCATGCCCGCCAGTTCGCGCAGCGTCACCGCCGTCCTCGCGCGAGGTTCCAGCGCGATGTCCGCATTGCCCGTCTGCGCGCCCGACGCGTTGTACGCCAGGATGTTGATCAACGCGCGAGCCGTGCCCGGGTTGACGATCGCAAGCCCGGTGACGAGGTTCACGTCGTCGTACACCATCTGCGCCACCGTTGCGGTCTCGATCACCAGCGGTACAACCGCTTCCTGATCCGCCCGTCCTTCGGCGGTTTGCCGGAACACGCCATAGCCGGTGACGCCTTCGGGCACCGTTGCTTCCACCCATCCCTGCTTGAGTTCGCCGGTGTTCTGCACCTCGGCAATGCCCGAGGCGCGCGGGTTCAAGTCCAGCGTGTGCGTATCGCGCGCGGCCGCGCCACCAATTGGCACCTGCATCGGCGAACCTTGCTGGTCAAAGAATTTCAAAGTCACCGTCGCGGCGTTTGCGCTGGTGTTGGCAAAGTACAACGTCGTATTCCAGCCGCCGCCGTACGCCATCTGCGGCAACGCGTAAGCCACCGTAATGCCGGAGCTTTGGGCGTACGTCGAACCTGCTCCCGCGAGGGCGGCAAGGCCTCCAAGACGGGACAAAGCCGTCCGCCGGTTGGTGATCATTCGTTTGTTTTTCATATGCGCCATGGTAGGGACTAGATCGTCCCTCCGCGCATGTGTTTCTTCCTAGGCGAACTGCAGCCGGTCCATCGCCAGGAATTCTTTGATGTGCGGATGCCGGCTCATCTCCAAGCCCGCCACAGGACCGAAATAAATCGCCTGCCCTTGATGCAGGATCACCACCGAATCGGCCACCTTGCGCATCAGGTCCAGGTCGTGGGTCACGATCACCGACGTCAGCCGCAACTGCTTTTTCAGCCGCAGCATGAGGTTGGCCAGGTGGTCCGACATGATCGGGTCCACCATCGTGGTCGGCTCGTCGTACAGGATGCATTCGGGCTGTGCCGCGAGCGCTCGCGCGATCGCCACCGCCCGTTTGTGACCCGTCGACAGATCCGTCGGATAGGCATCGCGATAATCCGCAAGATCCACAATCTCCAGCAGACCGTTCACCACGTCTTCCTTGTTCTGCGAATTGTAGTCGTCGCGAAGTTCCAGGCTGAACAGTACGTTCTCGCCCACCGTCAGCGAATCGAACAGCGCCCCGGACTGGAACACCATCGTCACCTTCTTGCGGATCTTGCGCAATTCGTCTTCGGTGGCATGGGTGATGTCCTGATGCGACACGATGATCTGCCCCGAGTCCGGCTTCAGGAACCCCATGATGTGCGCCAGGCTCACCGACTTGCCGACGCCGCTTCGCCCGATGATCGCCAACGTCTGCCCGGCATTTAAAAAGAAGCTGACATCGGCCAAAACCGGCCTGTCGAACGTCTTATAGACATGGCGGAATTCGAGGTAATGGGGAAAACGTTCACTCACCGGTGGACCTCATGTGCTGCTCCCAGTCCTCGGTTGTGTTCATGTTTTGAAGCATTTGCGGGCTTTTCGGCACGATTTCCAGCGCTCCCAGCGCAGCGGTCAGGGCGGTTACTTTGAGCATACCGCGGCCGAGCGCGGCCTCCACTTCAGGCAGGCAGCGGTCCCGGTGGTACAGACCGCACAACGGTTGGCCCTCGGCGATCACCGCCGCGACGCCATCTGCCGCCGATGCAATGATTTCCCGCAGAAATTCCGTGGTCAGGTTCGGCAAATCCACGGCCACGATAAGGTTCCAGACGCAATCCGTATGAGTCAACGCGCAATGAATCCCGCCAAGGGGACCGGAATTGGGTATGATGTCCTCAAGGACGTTTTCCACAGGCAAGGCATGCAGCAGGGTCGCGTAACGGGCCGTGGGACCTATGATGGTCGCGCGGCGTCCGGTAGCTTCGGCAGCGAGTCGCGCAAGGCGCTCGAGTTGTGTGAACCCATCTCGATGGGCCAGCAGAGCCTTGTCCGGGCCGCCCATGCGCCGGCTTTGGCCTCCCGCCAGCAGAAACGCTCGAACTCCACCGTCGTCCACGCACGAATGATAGCAGCCCTTGTCCTGCTGCCCGCCCTGGCGATCGCCGGGGACGCCGCCGCTCCGATGGCCAAGCGCCAGATTTCGAGCGTCGCCAAGGACCCGCGTACCGGCAAGTTGATCCGCACCGTTCGTGTCGTCGATGTTCCGGCAGCCGTAGCTCCCAAGGCGTTGAAGCCTGTCGTTACTCCTTTGCCTGTTGCTGCGGGCAACGCTACGATCCAGGACATCGTGGAAGCGGCCTCCGCGCGCCACGGCGTCGACCCGGACCTGGTCCATTCGGTGATCAAGGCCGAGAGCAATTACAACCCCAACGCCGTGTCCCCGGTGGGCGCCAGCGGCCTGATGCAGTTGATGCCGGCCACCGCCCGCCAGCTTGGCGTGTTGAACGCGTTCAACCCCAAGGACAACATCGAAGGCGGCGTCAAATACCTGCGCTATTTGCAGGACAAGTTCCAGGATCCGGTGCTGGCGCTGGCCGCCTACAACGCCGGTCCCGGCTCAGTTGAAAAATACAACAAGACGATCCCGCCGTACCGCGAAACGCAGGATTACGTCGTAAAGGTCGCGAAAAACTATCGCGACGCGAAGAAATCCAAAGCAGTTGCCCCTGTTCCGGTAGCAGCCGCTGCCGCTGCTGTGGAAGCGCCGAAAGAACCCGAAGCGGCGAAGGAACCCGAAGTCCGCAAGGTGCGCGCCTATCAGGACGCCAACGGAAGGATGTACCTGAGTACGCAGTAACCGCATGCCGCATCGCCGCGCCCATTTCGCTGCTGTTACCAAAGCTGCCACTGCCGCCGCCGCTGTGCTCCTAGCGACGGGTCTGTGCGGGATCGCAGCGGCAGCGGAACCGGCACAGCAGTTGACGCGCGTGCAGTTCTGGTCGATGGGCACGTCCACCCGTATCGCCATCGAGTTCTCGGGCGAGTTCAAGTACAAATCGGCGACGCTCGACAATCCCAAGCGCATCTTTTTCGACCTCGCCAACACCGGCTTTCTGCTGGACGGCAAGTCCACGGGACTCTACTCGTTGCCTGTGGGCGACAAACTGGTTCGCCAGATCCGTGTCGCCAAACAAGGCCCCAACGCCACGCGCCTGGTTCTGGATCTGGAAGGCGACGCGCGCCATACGATTGCGGAGTTGCGTTCCCCGTGGAGGCTGGTGATCGAAGTATCGCCCGCCGCCGGTAGCGAGCCAGCAACGCCCGCCGCCTCGCCGAGCGTGTCGTTCGCCGTGGATTCCAGTGGCGAATCCCGCGCCTATACCGCGGCGGCTAGCAAGGTTGCCGCGCCGCCGGTCGCGACGGTCATCGAACCACCTCACCAGCCGCAGCCGAAGAAGTTCGAACCGCCTGTGGTGGTTTCGAAAAAAGATCTGCTGCCCGCTCTCGCGCCTCCCAAGAATTTCGATACGCCTCCCCAACTGGTGGCCAAAGCCGAGCCGTTGCCTCGCGTCGCCAACCAGCTTCCGCGCCCCGGCAAAGCGCCCGTGACCCTGGCGAGCCCCGCCGCGGCGGCGCCGAACGACACCGACGAGACGCGCATCGCCAAACCCGCCCGCGCCAACATCGGCGGCGACCGTTCGCTCACACGCGCCCTTGGACTGAAGTTGCATCGTGTTGTGATCGACGCCGGCCACGGCGGGCACGACGACGGCGCCAAGGGTCCCGGTGGGCTGAAGGAAAAGGATCTGGTTCTGGACCTCGCGCTTCGCGTCGGCAAACTCGTCGAAGAGCGTCTCGGCGCCGAGGTGATTTACACCCGCACCGACGACACCTTCATCCCGCTCGAACGCCGCCCCGAGATCGCCAACGAGCATCGCGCGGACTTGTTCCTGTCGATTCACGCCAATTCGTCGCCAATCAAGTCGGTAGCCGGCGTCGAGACGTATTATCTGAGCAGCACGGCCACACGGGCCGCGATGGAAGTAGCGGCGCGCGAAAATGCCGCCGCAAAGCTTTCCATCGGGGACCTGGAAGAATTGGTCCAAAAGATCACGTTGAGCGAGAAGGTGCGCGAGTCGATCGAGTTCGCCTCGCGCGTGCAACTCGCGATGTCCACCGGAACCGGCGTCAACGGTCGTAGCCGCAACCGGGGCGTTCGCAAAGCGCCATTCATCGTCTTGATCGGCGCGAAGATGCCGGCCATCCTCGCGGAAGTCGGCTTCATTTCGAACCCCGAAGACGAAACCGCCATGACCAAGACGGCCTACCGCGAAAAGCTCGCCGAAGCGTTGTGCAAGGGCATCGAGCAGTACGGCCGGTCCCTCAGCAACGCGTACCAACTGGCGGGAGGCGACGTCGAACCGGTGTCCGTCAGTTCCGCCTCCGCCTCCGCCGCTCACCCGGTGGCCGCGCCTCGCAAGCGCCCTGCCCGCCGCCGGGCTTCGAACTAGCCCATCGCCGGATCGCTGACGCCCGGCAACCCCGTCTCTACCCGCCCCGCGAACCCGCGCTCGTAACCCGCGACATCCGTAATCGTCACTGCCACGTCGTACCAACGCTCGCTCTTCGCCAGCGACAGCCGCACTTTCCTGGTTCCACCCGCTTCCACGCGGAACTTGCCGTCGCCCGTGCCGTAGCTTCGATCCGTGAAGCAGATCTCATAGCCGCGTTCGTTATTCCGATTCTCAACCGCCAGCACGGCGTCGCCCGACGGATGGTACTCCAGGCCAATCTTCACCGCCGGATCCGTCGCAGAGCCCTGGAAGCTCCGCAAAAAGCCGTTCGGCCCGGTGACATGCACGTTGTACGCGCCGCCGCTATTGCCGAACCCTTCCAGCGCCCAGCGGTCTTCCAGCGTCTTTCCGGCTTCCACCGCGTACGCTCGCGTCCGCAACCGCGCCGAACCCCGGTACTGGCCCGCCGGCGTGTACGCATGGAATCCGCTGCCGGACTTGCTCCCCGAGCGCAACGTCAACACCAGCGCTCCGTTTGCCACCACGCCGTCCGCCGACAACTCGTATGGAACCGGCAACGACGGACGTGTGCCAGCCTCCTGTTTGGGCATCGCGCCGTCCGTCGACCAGCCGGAAGGCAGTTCGCGGAACTGCGCCTGATGAATCCCCTTCAGGAACTCGTCGCGCTTCGGATACGGCAGCGACGGCTTCGATGCGTCCGCCTTTTGAAATACGCCCGACAGGTCGCCACATACCGCCCGCCGCCAGGCTGTGATGTTCGGCTCTTTCACCTTTGTCACACGCTCCAGCAGGCGCACGATCGACGTATGATCGAACACCTCCGACGACACGTAGCCGCCGCGCGTCCACGGCGATGCGATCAGCAGTGGCACACGGTACCCGAGCCCGATCGGCCCGCCTCGCGCATCCCGCGCCGTCGCCTTGACGCGATCCTGTTCGAGGCTCCAGAACTCCGCCTTGGCATTGAGGCCGGCCGTCATCCTGCCGGTTTCTTCCATCTCCGGATCGGGCACCACATAGGGCGGAACATGGTCGAAGTACCCGTCGTTTTCGTCGTAACACAGCACGAAAATGGTCTTCTTCCAAACCTCGGGCTTTGCCGTCAGGATGTTCATCACCTCGGCAACCATCCAAGCCCCATACCAGGGCGCGCCGGGGTGATCGGAAAAATTCTCGGGCGGCACGATCCAGCTCACCTTGGGCAGCTTCCCGTTCTTCACGTCGGCGCGGAACTGATGCAGGACGTCGCCTTTGGGGATCGCCATCTCGCGCTTCTCGCCCTTTTCATCGCGATACGACAAGCGCGTCAGCTTGCGGTAATCGTGGTCGCCCGCATTGTTCGTGAACGCCTTGTCATGCAGCGCCCGGTCGCGCGGCGTCAACTTCTTTTCCGCCTCCGGATTCCACTTCTGCAATTCCTTGCGATAGTGCGCCAGGCGCTTTTCCCGCGCTGCGATGTCGCGCGAATCCGGGGCCGCGCCCTTCGCCTTCAAGGCCTCAATTTCCTTGGGAAGCTTGTCAATCATCCGCTGCAGGTATTCGCGGTACCCGGGCCGGACGCCGACGTTATACTGGTCGAACCATTCGATCGGATTGTCGGTAAAATTCGCGAGCCAGGCGTCTTCCTCGGAGGTGAACCCGGACGGCAGACTGATCTCGTTCTGATAAATGCGCCAGGACACGCCAGCGTCTTCCAGACGTTCCGGGTACGTCGTCCAGTTGGCCGTCGAATCGTAGCTGACGTCCGAATTGCGAACGTTCTGTTGACCCTTGCCGTCGCGAATCGTGCCCGTCCAAAGATGCAGGCGGTTGGGCGTTGTTCCGGTGAGCGTCGAACAAAAGTTCTGGTCGCAGATGGTGAAGGCATCGGCCAGCGCATAGTAAAACGGCAGGTCGCGACGGTCGAAATACCCCATCGTCAGCGGCATGCCCGCGCATTCGCGACGCCCGGAACCTTTGGAATCCAGCCATCCGTCATGATTGCCGTGATTGCGGGCATCGGTCTGGTCGCGCCAGGAATGCGGCAGCGAACCGAGCCAGGTGATGCGGGTTCCGCGCAGATCCAGACGAAACGGCGTGTACGACTTGCCGTCTTTCGCATACTTCTGCCGCCACACCGGATTGCCGTCCGGCAGCGTCACCGCGCGAGGATCGTTGAACCCGCGAACGCCGCGCAGCGAGCCGAACGTATGGTCGAAGCTGCGGTTTTCCTGCATCAGGATCACGACATGTTCCGCGTCGTCGAACGTCGAATCCGGATCGGGTTCAATGGCGGCCGCGCGTTCGATCGACGCCATCAGGAACGCCGACATTTCCGCCGCACGGCGGAAAAACTCTCTCCGGTTCTGCATATCCGATTATTATCTCCCGCTTGTGTCACGATTCCACGACAGATAGCCTGTTTACGAATGCCCTCTCTCACCCGCCGGGAACTGTTTGCGTGCGCGGCAGCATCCACGCTCGTTGCCGCGGCGCGGCCGCGCCCGAACATCGTCCTGATCCTCGCTGACGACCTCGGTTATGGAGATGTTTCTTGCAACAACCCGAGGTCTAAAATATCCACTCCGTTCGTCGACCGCCTGGCCGCCCAAGGCATGCGGTTTACCGATGCGCACACGCCCTCCGCGGTCTGTTCGCCCACGCGATACGGCCTCATGACCGGGCGTTACGCCTGGCGAGGAGCGCTCAAAAACGGTGTGCTGGACGGCTTCGATCCGCCGCTCATCGAACGGGATCGCACCACCATCGCCGCGCTATTGCAGCGAAATGGCTATGAGACCGCCTGCATCGGCAAATGGCACCTGGGCATGCAGTGGACGGAGAAATCCGGCAAGCCGTTCCCGGGCCGCACGCCTCCCGGCAAAGGCGAGTTCTACGCGGGGACGGACATCGATCTGACAAAGCCGGTCACGGGTGGTCCCAACGCTGTTGGCTTTGACTATTACTACGGCATCTCCGCTTCGCTCGACATGTCGCCGTACTGCTTTATCGAAAACGACCGCGCCTTGTTGCAAGGCGGAACGGCGGTCGCCACCAAGGCCGCGTCCGGCGAGCCGCTGTTCCGCAACGAACGCGCCGGATACGGGTCCGCCGACTTTACCGTCGAAGGTGTGATTCCTCGCCTCACGCAGAAAGCGGTCGAGTTCATTCGCAAGCCGCGGCCCAAGGACAAGCCGTATTTCCTGTACGTGCCCTTGACCTCGCCGCACATGCCAGTGGTGCCGAATCGCGACGTGGAAGGCGCAAGCCAGGCCGGCAGGTACGGCGACTTCGTCGTCGAAATGGATCGCACGGTAGGCCGCATCCTCGAAGCGGTAGGCGGCCGCGACACCATCGTAATCTTTACTAGCGACAACGGAGGTCTGTTTCATTCCTGGATCCCCGAGGAGACGGACGACAAGGCTGGCTACAAGCCAACGCCGCGCGGGCTGGAGGTCGCAAAGTACGGCCACTACGGCAACGGCGACCTGCGAGGCACGAAGGCGGACATCTGGGAAGGAGGCCACCGCGTGCCGTTCCTGGTGCGCTGGCCGGGCAAGGTCAAGCCAGGGACGGTGTCCACGGCGTTGCTAGGTCTCACGGATTTGTACGCGACGCTCGCCGGGGTCGCGGGAGCCAAGGTCCCGCGGGGGAACGCGGAAGACAGCATCTCGCAATTGGCCGTGTTCACCGGAAAAGCGAAGGAAGTTCGCAAGAGCATTGTGCATCATTCGATTCGAGGCGTATTTTCGTTGCGCGAAGGCA
>JAFDVT010000794.1 GCA_018268875.1 Acidobacteriota bacterium | reverse complement strand
CTGAGTTCGCCAAGGACGCCAAACAGAACCTCGTGCAGATCCGCGAGTTCCTGCCGCTTGTGCGTTAGTACAATACAGGCAGAGGCCTTCTAGCCGTGGAACGCAAAACCAAGCTCTTCAGCGCTGCCATCAAACAGGTTCAGGCGTTGCCGCCTGAACGCCAGAATGCCATTGCGAAAGTGATTCTGGCGGAATTGCGGGAAGAGCCGAATCCGGCGACCGCACGCTTTCAGCAACTGATCAAAACGAAGTACACAAAAGGACTGACATCGGAGGAAGTTGCCGAAATGAAGTCTCTTGAAGCGTCCTTTTATGCCTCGGATGAAGCGTTTTACCGGCCGATTCTGGATCGGGTCGAGCGGAAGATCGCAAGCCAAAAAAGCTAACGGTGTCTAAGCCGCACTTCGTCCGTCGCCGCTTGGCTCCGGTCATCGGCACGCGGAACTATCAAAGCTTCCGCGAAAATGTCCGCCGGGATTTTCGCAGGACTTGTGCCTACTGCCTGCTCGAGGAAATTTGGGCGGCAGGACTCGAAAACTTTGAAATCGATCATTTCCGGCCGCGGTCGCTCTTTCCGGAATACGAAACCAGCTACTACAATCTCTACTGGTCCTGCCATGTCTGCAATCGCCTGAAGCGCGATTACTGGCCATCGCCCGACTTGATCGAGCGAGGCTACACGTTTGTCGATTTGTGCGAAACGGCGTTCGATGAACATTTCGCCCTCGTCGAAACCGGCGAATGGCACGCAAAGACCAAGGCGGCTGAATACACGATCGACCTGCTGCGGCTCAACCGTCCACACCTGGTTGCATTGCGGTTGCTGTTGGCCGATGTGCTCTAAACATCCAGCGCATGGTCCGCGATGAGCCTCCGCCCGCCTAGCGCCCAGCGGAACGCCAGTACGCTCAATACGCTCAACGCCGCAAAGGCCACGAGGCCCGACTCGCCGTACCACGCGCCCGGGTCGAACGCCAGATAACACCGCCGTGCCGTCCCGGTCGCGATCGACATCGTGACCAACCCCAGCAACCCGAACCGCAACAGCACCACCACCGTCGCGACGATCGACGCGACCGAACTGATCAGATTCAGGGACGTCGCGCCAGGCTCCAGGATCGCGGCCACCGAGGTTACCACCAGCACCACGGCGCCCGCCAGCCAATCCCGCCGGAACACGATCTTCGCCAGAAATAGCGCGAAGAAGTACAGCATCGAATACGACGCCGAATTGATCGCGTTGGCCAGCAGCGCGGCGATCGCGTAGCGCATTCCCATGGTCGTCTTCAGGTCGATGGGGTTCGGCCCGTCGCCGCGCGTCAGCGCCGCCAGCGTCACGCCAAAGTGAATCGCCGTCAGCAGCATCCCCACGGAAAGCCCGGCCAGAACATGCTCGCCCACCAGCGGATTGCGGATCTGCCCGGCCAGCACGCGGCTCCAGGACACCATCGTCTGCGGCCAGCGCCGCCGCACCGGAGGTTCGAGCGCGAGATACAGCAGCCAGCAGACCACGCCGAAGATCACCGCATGGTGCGCCGCAATGAAGAACACGACAAATTCTTCCCTCGACGGCACGTGATGCCCGCCGATCAATTGAATGCACAAGTAGGCGACCACCACTGAAACGCCCAGCCGGAACGCGCCCCCGCGATCTCCCCGGTTGCGCCGCAGATGGAACCTCGCGAAGAACACCACCGCTCCGACCAATACCGAAATGACCGCGATAAACAGGTATCGCGCGGCCGGCGGCGGCCCGTCGTTCGGATCCGGAGCTTCCATCCGGAACGCCCGCGTCCAGGGTCCGATGACGTCGAAGTAGACCGGCTTTCCCCGCCACGACGCCGCCTCGACGCGAACCGGCAACGGGATCGCGCCCGCAAACTGTCCCTCCCACGCGGCGCGCGCGTCGAAGCCGGCCAGCGGTTGCCACGTCGGCTCCACCGGCTTGAACTCTTTCAGATCGAGTCCAGCGAAGCGAAAGTACGGCGCCCAGTCCACCGGAGCCGCGACAGGAGCGCTTTCGTCCACCTGCGGCGGCACGATCTCGAGCGACGTCAGGCGGCCTTTCATGTCCATCTGGACCGTCGCCATGTTGGTGAGGTTTTGCGGCGGGTCCGATAACCCGATCAATCCATCGCTCAAGATGTTGTGCGCCACCAGGAACCGCGGACTTTCGCGATACCAGAAGAACAACACCCCGGGCCGCGCCTGATCGAGACCCGTCCATCGCGTTTCGGGCGGCGCCGTCTTGTCGCGGTACCGCAGATAGTCATGATCCATGTACAGGCCCTGCGCGGTGTCCATGGGACGCGCGGGCAATCCCGCCCGCCGCACGATGCGCATGGCGCGTTCCTGCAGGAGTGCGGGACTCATCTCCGGCTTGCTCAACCCGAAGAACGTCACCTGCGGTGCGAGCCATGCCACCATGGCGAGGCTTGCGAAGAACACGGCCAGGAACCCGACCGCCCACGGCATGGGCATCGATTCGCTTTCGCCCGCCGCCGCCACCAGTTCGGGCGATGGCGTCTCGCCCGCCGCTACCGCCGCTCCCAGCGCGTCGCCACCCGGCAAGGCGCTCGCCACGGCGTTCGCCGATGCCGGACGGTCATTCGGGTCCGGCGCAAGGCACCGCAGGACCACCCGTTCCACCGCCGGATGCAAGTCGACGATCTGGGTCGTCATCGAATCCGGCGCGCTGCTGATCTGCCGTTCGCGTAACTCGTCGAGCGTGGCCGCTTCAAATGGCCGCTTGCCGGTAAAGATCTCGTAGAGCACCAGTCCCAGCGAATACAGGTCGCTTTTGACGCTCACCTCTTTGCCCGCCAGCTGTTCGGGAGCCATGTACGCCGGGGTGCCGCTGCGAACGTCGGCGATCTGGTTGTTCAGGCCGGCGAGGCCGAAGTCCATGATGCGCAGCGAACCTTTTTCGTCCAGCATGATGTTGGCCGGCTTCAGGTCGCGATGCAGGACGCCCAGCTCGTGCGCGGCGGCGAGGCCGGAACACAGTTGCCGCGCCATCTCCGTCGCTTTTGCCGCCGGAATTCGGCCAATGCGGCGGAGAAGGGAATTCAGGTCTTCGCCGCTGATGAATTCCATCGAGATGTACGGCTGGCCGTTCAGGTCGCCAATGTCGTACACCCGGCATACGTTGGGGTTCGCGATTTGCCGCGCGATTTTGACCTCGTTCAGAAAGCGCGTCATCGCCTTCTGGTCGCCGGTCATCGACTCGGGCAGGAACTTTAGCGCCACCTGCTGATTCAGCTTCAGGTCGGTGGCGCGATAGACCTCGCCCATGCCGCCGCGGCCCAGAAT
>JAFDVT010000793.1 GCA_018268875.1 Acidobacteriota bacterium | reverse complement strand
TTGAAACACCGGTCCCAGGCCGAAGCCGAGCGCCAGAAGGTAGAGCACGGGTTGGCCGAGCGAAGCGACGATCTGCACGCGCGAACGCATGTGGCGCTTGAGTTCGCGCAGCCACAACGCATGAATGACAGCGATCACCGGCGGTTCCCTCCCCACAGTTTGGCCATCTGCCGAAGTTGGTCGGCGGATGTGTTGCCGCCTTCGTCGCGAATCGAAGACCCGGTAAAAGCGAGGTACGCTTCTTCGAGCGAAGTCTTGCCGGTCTGTTCCCGCAGCTCCTGCGAGGTGCCCTGGGCGGCGATCTTGCCGTGGTCGATGATGGCGATGCGCTGGGCGACCTTGTCCGCCTCATCCATGTAATGAGTGGTCAGAAATACCGTAACGTTCTCGCTTTCGTTGATCTGCTTCACCAGGGTCCAGAGCTGATTGCGGGTCTGCGGGTCGAGCCCGAGCGTGGGTTCGTCCAGGAAGAGAACTTTGGGCGTATGCAGAAACGCGCGGGCGATTTCGAGCCGCCGCTTCATGCCTCCCGAGAAAAATTTGACGACTTCCTTGCGCTTTTCCCAAAGCCCGAACACTTTCAGCAGTTCCGCCGTGCGTTCGACGCGCAGCTTTTTGGGGACGTGATAGAACACGCCGTGGATGTCCATGTTCTCGTCAGCAGTGAGTTCGCCGTCGAGGCTGGGGTCCTGAAAGACGATGCCGAACCGCTTTCGGACCTCATTGGGATTGTCCGCAAGGTCGATGCCGTCGATGCGCAGCGTTCCGGAATCCGGCCGAAGCAACGTGGTGAGAATTTTGATTGTGGTGGATTTGCCCGCTCCATTGGGGCCGAGAAACGCGAAGATTTCGCCCTTCCCAACGGTGAACGAAATGTTGTCGACGGCGGTAAAGGTGCCGAACCGCTTCACCAGGTTCTGAACTTCGATCACACGGTCGATCATAATATGGGCGGAAAAGAAAAAAGCGGAGAGCTGTTCGGCTCTCCGCTGATTGGTTGACGGCTCGCCCGTTCAGGCTACGCCCATTTGAAGCCTTCCTTCGCCATCGGCAAGGTGCGAACACGCTTGCCCGAAGCGGCAAAGATCGCGTTGGCGATGGCGGGCAACGCCGGTGGTAACGGCGGTTCCCCAAGACCGGTGGGCGAATTGTTGCTGGCGATGAAGTGTACTTCGATTTCCGGCGGCGCCTGCTTGCAACGAACCATTTGATGGTCATGGAAGTTGCTCTGCATCGCGCGGCCTTTGTCGAGCGTAATTTCCTGGGCCATCATTTCGCTCATGCCGTCGACGATGGCGCCTTCCACCTGGTTCTTGGCGCTGCTTGGATGAATGATCTGGCTGCCCACATCGGCCACTGACCAAACCTTCTTCACCCGGACGCGGCTTTGCGCATCGACGCTGACTTCCGCCACCTGCGCGACGTAGCCGGAATGGCTGTAATGGAAGCCGACGCCGAGGCCGGTTCCCTTGGGCAGCTTACGCTTGCCCCAGCCGCTCACTTCCGCCACTTTCACCAGGCAGGCACGCATGCGTCCCGCGTCGTACGCCCCGGGACCAGTGCCCACAATGCGAGGTTCGCCGAGCAGGTCCAGGCGGAACTGCACCGGGTCCTTGCCCGCCGCGTGGGCCAGTTCGTCGATGAACGAATGGACCACCCAGGCCAGCGAATTGCTACGCGGCGCGCGCAATGCGCCGGTCGGAATCTTCGTCGGGATGAGCGTCGCTTCGACAGCGAAGTTTTCCAGGAATCCTCCCGGGAAATCCGTCGGACCGATGTTGGTGGAAGGCAGCCACTTGTCGCCTTCGCCGAAGCTGACGAAATGATCGTGCCAGGCGACGAGCTTGCCGTTGGCATCGAGTCCACCGCGCATGTGCTGATAGCCGCCGGGGCGGTAAAAGTCATGCCGCATGTCGTCTTCGCGCGAGTACAGAACCTTCACCGGAGTTCCCGGCATCTGCTTGGCGAGCCAGGAGGCTTCGACCAGGTAATCGTTCGCCAGACGGCGTCCAAAGCCGCCACCGGTGCGCAGTTGGTGAACCGTCACGTCGGTGGTCTTCAAGCCCAAGGCTTCGGCGGCCATGCGCTGGCCGTTGCCGGGGGTCTGGCTGGGCGCCCAAAGTTCCAGCTTGCCGTTTTGAAAGAGAGCGACGGTGTTGCCGGGCTCCATCTGCGCGTGGGAGATGAACGGAAACTGGTACTTGACGTCGACGGTTTTGACGGCCTTGGCCATCGCCGCGTCGACATCGCCATCCTTGCGAACAGTGAGGAACGGCTTCTGTCCAAACAGTTCCTTGGCCTTGGCGTCGTAACCGGCGCTCGAATGCGAGGCGGCCGGACCTTCGTCCCAGGTGACCTTCAGGCTCTTGCGGGCGTTCTGCGCGTACCACCACTTGGACGCTACGATCGCGACGCCGCTCAACAGGCTCGCTGGATTGCCGTTGCCTTCTACCAGGAACGCGTCCTTGATGCCGGGCAGCGCCTTGATCTCGTCGAGGTTCGCGCTGACAGCCTTGCCGCCGTACACCGGGCACTTTTCGAACACGGCGTAGAGCATATTCGGCAGCTTGAAGTCGATGCTGAACACCGGCTTGCCCGCGACGATGGCCGGAAGGTCGACGGTCGGCATGCTCTTGCCGACGATCTTGTAATCCTTGGCATCCTTGGGCTTCACCACGTTGGGATCGGGAAGCGGCAACGCGGCGGCTTCCGCCGCAACTTCGCCATACCCAACGCTCTTGCCGCTTGACGTGTGGATGACCTTGCCTAGTTCGGTACGGCATTCGGCAGCGGGGACGCCCATACGCTTGGCGCCGGCTTCGAGCAGCATCAGTCGCGCCGAGGCTCCGACACGCCGCAGAAGATCCCAATTGTTC
>JAFDVT010000792.1 GCA_018268875.1 Acidobacteriota bacterium | reverse complement strand
TTCGCGTCCTTGATGTTGCGAACGATCACGTCGCTATCGCCTTCGTTGGGCGCGAGCACATAGGCGAGCCACTGCCCGTCCGGCGACACAACGGGCGTCTGGATTCGCTTCCAGCCCAGGATGTCTTTGAGTTCCATCGGCTTTGTGCCGGAGGCCGCTGTTTCATTGGCGGCAAAACAGAAAACCGCGGTTATGGCGGCGGTGGCGATGGGTAGCAACAGCTTCATATCAAATCTTTCCTGTTGGACGTGTTAGCGGCGAACCAGTACCTTCACGCTGGACGCTTGTGAGCCGCCGAAGTAGACCTTTTGCGTCGCTTTGATGAAGTCGCTTGGTTTGGCGTCGAAGATGTTTTCGACGTACTTCTGCGGATTGCGATCGGCTAGCGGGAACCACGAACTTTGCACCTGGATCATGATGCGATGGCCTTTGCGGAACGTGTGCAGGATGTCGGGCATCTGGTATTCGATGGTTTCCACCTTGCCCGGCGTCATCGGTTCGGGCTTGTCAAACGCCTTGCGGAAGCGCGCGCGAAAGATTTCACCTCGGACCAATTGCTGATAGCCGGCCATGCGGACGCCGGTGGGGTTCGGGTCGGGATCTGGATAGTCGTCCGCATAGACGTCCACCAGTTTCACCACGAAATCGGCGTCGGTGCCTGTGGTCGATACAAACAGCTTGGGATGGAGCGGTCCGGCGATGGTGACGTCGGCGTCGAGTACGTCGCTCTGGTACACCAGCACGTCGGGTCGCGAGGCGGCCTGGCGCTGATCGTCCACCATGTGTTCGCGCGTCATACCGGGGGCCTGGCCGGAAATAAACGGCACAGGCTTCATGGGGTCTGCGAGGTATTCGTCGTTGCCCGCGGCGGTGGGCGCGTCAAAGCTGAGCTTGCCGTTGGCGTGAAAGTACAGAGTGGCGGATTGCGCGTTGCGCGGCGGCCATTTTTCCTCCATGCGCCAGACGTTGGTGCCGGTTTCGAACACGTATGCTTCGGGAAGCTTGGGGTCTGGCTTGTCCTTCAGATAGTGGTTGAAGAAGGGAAGTTCGATCTTTTCGCGATAGTACACCGAGGTCTTCGAGTTGAACTTCACAAGGCCGAGAGAGTCGCCATCGCCGCGCGACCATCCGCCGTGGAACCAGGGTCCCATGACGAGCATGTTGAACGCGCCGGGGCTGTTGTTTTCGTTACTTTCGTAGACCTTCAAGGCACCGAAGAGGTTCTCCGCGTCGAACCAACCGCCGACGGTCATCACCGCGTGTTTGACGTTGCGGATGTGCGGACGAAGGTTGCGGGATTGCCAGAATTGGTCGTAATTCGGGTGTTTTGCGATGTCGTTCCAGAAGGCGACGTCGTTCTTGAAGTACTTTTCGTTGGCCGTCGACAACGGACCCATGTCCAAAAAGAAGCGGTAACCATCGGGTCCCAGGAGATCGGCGGGACGGTTCGCCGGGGGGCGCGCGGGTTCCGGACGGGGACGCCCGAATCCATTGAAGAACCGGAAGGCGTGCGGCAGATAGAACGCGCCGTTGTGATGAAAGTCGTCGCCCACGAACCAGTCGGAAATCGGGGCTTGCGGTGACGATGCTTTCAACGCCGGATGCGCGTCGATCATGCCCGCGGCGGTGTAAAAGCCGGGGTACGAGATGCCCCATTGGCCGACCTTGCCGTTGTTGTTGGGCAGGTTCTTCACCAGCCAGTCGATGGTGTCGTAGGTGTCGGAACTTTCGTCGACGTCGGCCTTGCCGTTCTTGCGGTCCAGATGCGGCGTCATGTTGACGAAGGTGCCCTCGCTCATGTTGCGGCCGCGGACGTCCTGATACACGAAAATGAAGCCCTGCTTGGCGAATTCGGGGTTCGGACCCAAGTCGGTCTTGTAGTTGTCGACGCCGTAAGGCGCCACCGAATACGGCGTGCGATTCAAAAGAATCGGGTACTTTTCCGATGGATCTTTGGGCAGGTACACAGATGTGAACAGCTTTTTGCCGTCCCGCATCGCGATCTCATATTCGTATTTCGTGTAATGGGCTTTGACGTATTCGAGGCCTTGCGCTTGAATCGTCAGCGCGGCGGTGAAAAGCAGGAACAGCGCGGATCGCATAGTGTTCGGAGGGAATCCTCAGTGTTACACAAGGATAAAGTCCCGGATGGAAAACGCATATGACGCACTGGCCGCGCTGTACGATTCGCATTGGGGCACGGCGTTTCTCGACCGCGCGGTGCATGCCTTTGAGACGCATCTTTCGGGACGGGTTCCCGCTGGCGCGAGCATCCTCGATCTGTGTTGCGGTGCCGGCCATTTCAGTGCCTGGCTGGAACGGCATGGCATGCAGGTTACTGGCGTCGACTCGTCGCGCGAGTTGATCGTTTACGCCCGGAAACGCGCGCCTTTGGGGCAGTTTTACTGTCGCGACATGCGGGACTTTGCGTTAGACGAACGCGCGCACGATGCCGCGGTTTGTTATTACAACAGCCTGAATCACCTGATGTCCGCCGAGGACTTTGTCGCCACCATGCGCAACGTTTCGGAACATCTGAAGCCGGGTGGTTATTTTCTGTTCGACGTCACGCTGGATAGCTGTTACGAACGCAATTGGGAGGGCGAGGAAACGGCTTCACTCGGCGCCAGGACCTTTGATATCGCGTATCGTTACGATCGCGGCACGCAGGTGGCGACTTGCGAAATCCGTTCCCGCGCCCAAAGCTGGCGGTTCGAACAACG
>JAFDVT010000791.1 GCA_018268875.1 Acidobacteriota bacterium | reverse complement strand
TCGCCCATGATGCGTTTGCGCAACTGCTGCGTCGTTTCGGGCGTACGCTGCAAGTCTTCGCGAATGCGCGTGCTGGGCTTGGGAGGATCAATGCCCGCCATCACGTTCGCGACTTTGGCGTGCGGATCGTCGTATGGCAGGCGTCCGGTCAATAGGAAGTACAGGATCACGCCGAGCGTGTAAATGTCCGACGACGCGGTAAGCTGGCCGCCGTAAATCTGTTCCGGACTCGCGTAGCCGGGCGTTAGAAGCCGTTCCTGCGCGGCCGTCATGTCGGGATTGCTCTGGTTCTTGGCGATGCCGAAGTCCAAGAGCTTCGGCGTACCGTCGTGCGCCACCAGAATGTTCGCCGGCTTGAGGTCGCGATGGATGACGCGGTTGGTGTGCAGGTAGTCGACAGCCTCGCAGATCTTCTGAAAGATCTTGATGCGGTCGCTGATGGACAGCTTGCTTTTGTCGCAGTACTCGTCGAGAGGCTGGCCCTCGATGAAGTCCATCACGTAGTACGGCATGCCGTCGGGCAGGTCGCCGCCGTCGAGAATGCGCGCGATGTAGGGATGATCGAGATTGGCGAGCGTTTGCCGTTCCTCGCGGAACCGGCGAAGAAAGTCCTGCGTGACCTGGTCGCCGCGCAGCACCTTCAGCGCCACGGCCTTGCGGAACGCGCCATCGTCACGCATGCCGAGGAAAACGATGCCCATGCCACCGCGGCCGAGTTCGCGAACGACGCGGTACGGACCGATGTAGTGCGCCTGTTGTGACTGCTGTTGCGAAGCGGCTGCCGGCGTTTGCAGAAATGTACCCGCGTCGGCCTGCGCCCGGATCAGCGAACTAAGTTCGGCGCGCATCGATTCGTCGCCACCGCACGCCATGCGCAAGTACTCGTCGCGCTCCTGGACGGGCCGGGTCATGGCCGCGTCAAAGATCTGCCGCATCTGCTGGAAGCGATCGGACTTGGGTTGCGAGTCGTCGAGCAGCCGCGTAATTTCCGAGCGCATCGCTTCGTCGTTGCCGCAGGCCGCGTCCAGATACTGTTCACGCGTAGCGGCGTCAAGCCGTAAGGACTGCGTGTAGACTTCGCGAATGTACGATTCGCGATCCCAGCGAACCTCTTGCGCCACGGGCTCGGCGGCGCTTGGCGGCTCGCTACCGGAATCGAGCAGCGACTGAACATAATTTCGCAGCGCGGCGTCGCCACCGCATTCGAACAGCAGAAAGCCAGCGCGTTCGCCGGCCGCCCTGGCCATCGCTTTTTCCCAGATCTCGCGGACCTTTGCTGGATCCATCATGATGACAACGTCCTATCTGCCCGTCAGAGCCTTCTCAAGGCGCTCGAGATGCGCGGAAGCTCGCTCCGTGCTTTTGCGGACTTCCTTCCAGCGGTTCTCTTTGATCGCCGCTTCCGCATCGTCAAGCGCCATCTCCACCCTCAACTTGCGGCCCCGGATGTCGGGATGCAGCGTTAAGCCGTTCTCGCGCACCCGGGCTTCCAAGTTGTTCACCATTTCGAAGACAGCCAACGCCCTGGCCGCGACGTCGTCGAACCGATGTTTCGCCGCGTTGTTCGCCGCGGCTTCGTCTTCGAACGCCGCCAACAATACGGCAAGGGCAATTGGCTGCAACATGCTACTTTTTCTCCGCCCGGTCGCCGGCTTGCGGCGGCGTGGCTCCGCTGTATGTGCCGATGGCGACCTTTTCGCGAACCTGGCTGATGACGATGGAGCCGATCAGATTCGATTCCTGATCCAGAACTTCTCCGGTGGCCGGGTCCTTGATTTGCTTTCCGAGCCTCGAAATTCCGAACGAATCGCCCACTTTGACGCCCGAATTGGTGCCCGCCGTGATGTAGACCGTCGAACCGCTGACGGTGGCGACATTGGCCGAAATCTCAATCTCTTTCGCTCCGATTCCGGCACTTTGTTGATTGACCTGATCCGCGAGTTTGTCGACGCAATCCATCACAGCCTCGCCGATGATCGTCTCGGCAAAGTTAGAGGACGTAACGTCGGACGCGCCGCCGATACGGACTCCGCCGGCCAGCAGCGCGAGGCCGCCGCCCTTGCTGGTGCGCTTCGATTCGCCGCGAGCCTCGCCGGTTTGCGCGATCTCGCCGGTTTCGGAATCGACGATGCGGTAGTTCATCGCAACGACGGCCTTGTAGTCCGCCTTGCCGCCTCCACCTGCGACGCCTACGCCACCGATCGAAATCCCACCGGCGCCACGCTTGACCTGATCGTCGCGACCGAAGATCACAACGTCGCCCATCAGGATCATGTCGGCGGCGCGGATCTTGCCGATCTTGGCGGCCGTGGGTCTGGCGACCCGGCCGGAAGCCCCAAAATCCTGCTCCTTCATGATGTTTTCGATCTTGCGCCGTTCGACGACAGTGAACTTGCCGGCCTGCGCGATGCGCTTGACCATCATGGCCTGGATGCCCTGCCCCACCGGCAGATGGTTGCCGAACATCGCTTGCACGTACGTCATGACGGCGGAGTAGTCGAAGCTCTCTACCGCCAGCGTGCGTTTTTGCGCGCTGGCCAGCATTGAGGAACAAAGGAGAACAGTAGCGATGCGACGCGTCATTACTGGACCTTCCTTGCGGCGTAGCCATTGCCGGAAAGCTGCGCCGGATTGAACGGAGGCCCGCTGTATGAGCCGATCGATGTCTTTTCGCGGACCTGCGTAATAACCAGGCTTCCGACGTGCACCGTCTGTTTGTCGAGCACTTCTTTCGTGTCGGGATCCTTGACGATGCCGGTAATCTGGTGGACTTCAAAACGATCGCCCACCTGGATGCCTTCATTCGTGCCGTAGTTAATGTAGATTTTTTCGCCCTGCACCGAGGCCACCATGGCGTCGATCACGCGAGGTTTGAGCGGCAGTTCCGGAATCTTTTTGGCGATCTCGGCGGCGAGTTTGTCGCACGCGTCCATCGTGGCTTCGCCGATGATGGTTTCCTGGAAGTTGCTGCTTTCCATGCCGCCGCCCGCGCCCACAGCGCCGACGTCGGCCTTGCCGACAAAGCCTCCCCAATCCTTGCTTTCGCGTTTCGATTCGCCGCGCGCTTCGCCGGTGTCGAGGATTTCGCCGGTTTCCGCGTCCACGATGCGGTAGTTGATGGCCACCACGGCCTTCTCTTCTTTTTTCAGCTTGCCGAAATCAAGACCCAGGCCGAACTTGGAAGCATTGCCCCAGAAACCTTGCTTCTTCTTGACGTCGTCACGGCCGAAGATCACGATGTCGCCGTACAGGATGGCGTCCGCACCGAGGAGCTTGCCAATCTTGGCGCGACTGGCCTGGTCGACACGGTTGGTAGCGCCGGTGTCCTGTTCTTTCATGATGCTGTCCACC
>JAFDVT010000790.1 GCA_018268875.1 Acidobacteriota bacterium | reverse complement strand
GGGCGCGCGTGTCTCAGTGCTTGATGCTCGTCACCGCGGACTCCGTCGCCTCCACGGGAGGCAGAGCGACACTGGCCGCAGGGTCCGCTGCGATGGCCTCGGGCACGCGTTCGAGCGCGAGCTCCAGAACCTGGTCGATCCATTTCACCGGATGAATGTCCAGGCGATTCTTGATGTTGTCCGGGATCTCCGCCAGGTCCTTCGCATTCTCCTGGGGAATCAGCACGGTCTTGATCCCGCCCCGGTGCGCGGCCAGCAGTTTCTCCTTGAGGCCGCCGATGGCGAGAACCTCGCCACGCAACGTGATCTCGCCCGTCATCGCGACATCCGCCCGTACGGGAATTCCGGTCAGGAGCGAAACCATGGCCGTCGTGATCGCGATGCCGGCGCTGGGACCGTCCTTGGGCGTCGCCCCTTCCGGAAGGTGAATGTGGATGTCGTTCTTCTGGTAGAAATCCTCGGGGATGCCGAGCTTCCCCGATCGGCTGCGCACGACCGTCAGTGCCGCCTGAATGGACTCCTGCATCACCTCACCCAGCTTGCCGGTCGTCACCATCTTGCCCTTCCCGGGCATCACCGCACTTTCGATGGTGAGGAGTTCACCGCCCACTTCCGTCCAGGCGAGACCGGTGACCTGACCCACCTGGTTCTCCTTTTCCGCGATGCCGAAGGTGTAGCGGCGGACACCGAGATACTTGTCCAGATTGCGCGAATTCACCTGCACCATCGTCTCGCGCTTCTTCAGCAGCAGGCTCTTCACCACCTTCCGGCAGATCTTGGAGACTTCACGCTCGAGCGCACGAACGCCCGCCTCGCGCGTGTAGTAGCGAACCACGTCGCGGACGGCACTCTCGGAGAGAGAGAACTCCGCGTCGCTCAACCCGTGGTTCTTCATCTGCTTCGCCACGAGGTAACGCATGGCGATATTGACCTTTTCGTCTTCCGTGTAGCCCGACAACCGGATGACTTCCATGCGATCCAGCAGGGGCGCGGGAATGTTCATCGTGTTCGCGGTGGCCACGAACATCACGTCCGACAGGTCGTAGTCGACCTCGACATAGTGATCGACGAACGTGTTGTTCTGCTCCGGATCGAGAACCTCGAGGAGAGCGGATGCCGGGTCGCCCCGGAAGTCCATGCCCATCTTGTCGACCTCGTCCATGAGGAAGAGCGGGTTGCGGACACCGACCTTCGTCATGTTCTGGAGAATCTTCCCGGGCATCGAACCGATGTAGGTCCGGCGATGACCACGGATCTCCGCCTCGTCACGCACGCCACCGAGGGACATGCGAACGAACTTGCGGTTGGTCGCGCGTGCGATCGACTGACCGAGTGACGTCTTGCCGACACCGGGCGGACCGACCAGACAGAGAATCGGCGCCTTGACCTTGTCGACACGCTGCTGGACCGCGAGATATTCGAGGATGCGTTCCTTGACCTTTTCGAGCCCGTAGTGATCTTCCTCGAGCACCGCTTCGGCCACCGTCAGATCCTGGCTGATCTTGCTCTTCTTCTTCCAGGGCAGCGAGACGATGGCCTCGATGTAGTTGCGAACCACCGTGGCCTCGGCCGACATCGGCGACATCAGGCGCAGCTTCTTCAGTTCGGACTCCGCCTTGACCCGCGCGTCCTTCGGCATGTGCGCGGCCTTGATGCGCTTTTCCATCTCGTCGAGATCGGCGCCCTCGTCGAGGTCACCCAGTTCCTTCTGGATCGCCTTGACCTGCTCGTTGAGGTAGTACTCGCGCTGACTCTTTTCCATCTGGCGCTTCACGCGGCCGCGGATGCGCTTCTCGACCTGAAGGATGTCGAGTTCGGCCTCCAGAAGACTCAGCAGATGCTCGAGACGCTTCCGGACAGGGAACATCTCGAGGACCGCCTGCTTCTGCTCGAGTTTCAACGGCAGGTGGGCGGCGATCGTGTCCGCCAGACGTCCGGCTTCGTCGATCCCGGCGAGCGACGTGAGAATCTCGGGCGGGATCTTCTTGTTGAGTTTCACGTACTGATCGAACTGACCGATCATCGCGCGGCGCATGGCCTCGACTTCGTTGCCTTCGTCACCGACGGGAAGTTCCTCGGCGACAGCCACGGCATCGGCGCTGTAATGCGTCTTCTCGTCGGTCACGCGCAGCACGCTCGAACGCTGGATACCTTCGACGAGCACCTTCACGGTGCCGTCGGGCAGCTTGAGCATCTGGAGGATGTTGGCGATGGTCCCGACGTCGTAGAGATCGTCGGCACCGGGTTCGTCCTTCGCGGCCGACTTCTGCGCGACGAGCAGAATACTCTTGCCGGCTTCCATCGCGGTTTCGAGTGCCTTGATGGACTTCGGACGTCCGACGAACAGAGGAATCACCATGTGCGGGAAGACCACCACGTCCCGCAACGGAAGCAGCGGAAGCGTCAATCGGTCTTCCTGGGGATCATGCGAGTAAGCCATTGAAGTCACCTGTGTCGGGCACTGAGTGTCGAATCTTGGGATCGGGGTGGACGGTTTCAACCGCCACGCCAATCAATCCGCGCCCCGTAAAACTGCCGGACCGCACGGGCGATCCGGCGTCTGCTCAACTCGCGGCGGAACCAGCAACTTTCGGCTGATCGGCGTACAGGAGGATCGGCTTGCCGTCGCCGGTCACCGATCCGTCGTCGATCACGACCTTCTGCACATTCTTGAGGGAAGGCAGTTCGAACATCGTGTCGAGGAGGATGTGCTCGAGGATCGACCGCAGGCCGCGTGCCCCGGTCTTGCGAGCGAGGGCCTTGCGGGAGATGCCGCGCAACGCGTCCTCCCGGATCTCGAGTTCGACACCCTCCATCGAAAACATCCGCTGGTACTGCTTGACCAGGGCGTTCTTGGGTTCCACGAGAATCTGGATCAGCGCAGCCTCGTCGAGTTCCCCGAGGGTGGCGACCACCGGCAGCCGACCGACGAACTCGGGGATCAGGCCGTACTTGATCAGGTCCTCGGGCTCGACATCTCGCAGGACGGCACTGATGTTCTTGCGATTGTCGCGGCTCTTCACCTCGGCACCGAAACCGATCCCGCCCTTTTCCGACCGGGCACGGATCACCTTCTCGAGACCGTCGAACGCGCCGCCGCAGATGAACAGGATGTTGGTCGTGTCGACCTGCACGAACTCCTGGTTCGGGTGCTTGCGCCCGCCCTGAGGAGGCACCGACGCGATGGTCCCCTCGATCAGCTTGAGCAACGCCTGCTGCACACCTTCGCCGGAAACATCACGC
>JAFDVT010000078.1 GCA_018268875.1 Acidobacteriota bacterium | reverse complement strand
GCCCAGCGTGACATACCAGTGGTCGCGACCGCGGCCCAGGCGGATGTACTTCAGCGGATCCCAAACGTCCGTACGCCGCGCCGGATCCCGCAGCCAACTCCAGTCTTCCTCGCTACGGTCCAACTGATACGCGGGCGGCGGCGTCTGCGCGAACAACAAAGACACCGGCGGCAGGACCAGGCCTGCCACCAGAACCAACGTCTCAGTCCGGAACCAGTTCACTCGGGCGGCCCCACTCGCCGGCGAACACAAAATCCCGAAACGCTCTCCGCTTCCGGGACTGCCGTTCGCGTTCCTGCATCTCCGGCGTCAGCGTTTCGAAATCGCCGAAATACCCGATTGCGAACACGCACACCGGCTCATGCGTCTCCGGAATCGCGAACGCTTGCCGGGCCTGCGCCGCGTCGAACCCGGCGATCAAATGCACGAACAAATCGAGCGCCGTCGCCTGAATCGCCATGTTCTGCGTCGCCATCCCCACGTCGTGGATCGAATAGTGGTTCACCTTGCCGCCGCGGTCAAAATGCCTCTTGGCCACAGACAGAACCAGCACCGGCGCGCGCTGCGCCCACTCGCGATTGTGTCCGATCAGGCAATTCGTCAACTTCTCATAATCCAAAGGACTCTCCGTTCGCGTCGTCAACACAAAGCTCCACGGCTGTTCGTTGTACGACGACGGAGCCCACCGCGCCGCCTCGAACAATTGCTGCAATTTTTCAACTTCCACCGGCTGCTCGGAAAACGCCAGCGTACTGCACCGCCGCCGCAACGCGTCCTCAATCGGGTACTTCGTGTCCGCCAGCTTTTGCGCTTCCAGGTCCTCTCGCCTCGTAGGCGGCATAAGCGTTCTCCTCGCTCAATGACGGGCCAGCCGCGCGCGATGATCTTCACGCACGATGCCCAGATATTCGGGATGTTTCTTGATGTACGCCGCGACAAACGGGCACAGCGGAACCACCGCCAATCCATTTTCCTTCGCGAATTCTAATCCCGCTACGGCCAGCTTCCGCGCGATGCCCCGGCCTTCCAGCTTTTCAGGAACTCCGGTGTGAAGGAAGACGATCGAACCCGGTTCCCGGCGGTATGTCAGCACCGCCGTTTCGCCTTCTTCGGTCCATTCAAACTGGTTCGCTGCTTCGTTATTTTGTACAAGTAAATCGGCCATAAAAAAGGAATCCTCCTTCGAGGCTCCGGAGACTGGCGCCCAATCTCCGGAACCCCCCTTCTGGATCTGTTGCTTTACTCCGACCGGTCGTAGGAGAACTGCAAACCGGCCGTGCCACCCGTTTCGATGAACAGGTTCATGAACGCCGGCACCGTCTCCTTCCGCTTCCAGTCGCGCTGCAATTCGCAGAACAACTGCGTCACGCTGATCATTTGACCGCCCGCCTGCTCGATGCGACGCAAAGCCATTTCGTGCGCGGTCACCGAAGTGCCACCCACCGCATCGGCCACCACGTACACTTCGTAGCCTTCGGCCAGCGCATCCAGCGCCGGAAAGGTCAGGCAGGCTTCGGTCCACAAAGCCGTCATGATCAGCTTCTTCCGGCCCGTCGCTTCCACCGCCTTCTTGAACTCCACGTCCTCCCACGAATTGATCGTCGTCCGGTCGTAGGTCGGGTATTTGTCCAGCACCTTCCGCAACTGCGCGATCGGAGGCTTGTTCAACCCCGTCTGTACATTCACCGTCGAATGCACAATCGGCAATCCATAGGCGACAGCGGCCTTCGCCGTGCCGACAATGTTGTTCACCAGCAGTTGCCGGTCCATGGACGCGATCGAATTCACCTGAACCGGTTGGTAATCGATCACCACAAACGCCGAATTCTGCGGCGTTAGCAGCCGGTCTTTCTTGGGATCGCGGATTGCTTCACTTGCCATATTTCATTCCTCTCCTTTGCGCGAGCCGTTACGCCCGCTGCGAATCCAGAATTTCGTTCTTCTGTATTACTTCTTGCGCCTTGCCGTAGCTTTCGATCAGCAGTTGGTATTCGGGGAAGATCTTCGTATAGATCTCGGCCCACGCCATCGCATCGTCGCGATGCCACGTCTTTTGCAGTTCGGACGCAACCGCCGCCGTGTCCATCGGAACCACGCCCGCCTGCACCACGCGCGCCAGCGTGATCTCCTGCGCCATCTTCGAATACGTGCCCGACGCGTCCACCACCGCGAACACGCGATAGCCTTCCTGCACCGCGCTAATCGCCGGAAACGCCATGCACACGCTCGTGATGGTTCCCGCGATGATCAGCGTCTTCTTGCCCGTGGCCTTCACCGCCGCCACAAACTCCGGGTTGTCCCACGCGTTGATCTCGCCCTTCCGCGCCACGTACTTCGCATGCGGGGCGTTCTGGTGGATCTCCGGAATCAGCGGCCCGTTTGGCCCCTGCGGCACCGACGCCGTGGTGATCACCGGGATCTTGCACAGCGTCGCCATCGTCGCCAGCGCCGCCGCATGCGCCCGAAGACTCGGCATCGGCATGTCGTTGACCGTCTGGAAAAGGCCGCTCTGATGGTCGATCAGCAGCATTACGGCATCGTCTGGATTGATGACGGGCTTTTGCCCGTCGAAATTAGCTGGTGTACTCATCTATGCTCCTTAATGTGCGATCTGTCCGAAACGGCCGTTGTTGAAATCCTCGATCGCCTCGCGGATTTGCTCCACCGTGTTCATCACGAACGGACCATGCCCCACCACCGGTTCGTTCAGCGGCTCGCCGCTCAGCACCAGCAGTACCGCGTCGTCCTGGGCTTCGATCGACAGACCTTCGCCGTCCTTGCTCAACATCACCAGTTGCGCCCGCCCTGCGGGAGCCGTCCCGTTGACATGAACGTTGCCATGCAGCACGACGATCCCGGTGTTCCAGCCGTTCTTGGCCGGAATTTCCGCCCGCGAGCCCGCCTTCAGCCGGACATCCAGAACCTGCAGCGGCGAAAACGTACGCGCCGGACCCGTCTTGCCGCCGAACTCGCCCGCGATCACCCGTACCGTACCCGCCTTCTGTTCGAGCGCCACTACCGGAATGTCCTGGTCGGCGATCGCCTGATAACCCGGTGTCGTCATCTTGTCCTTGGCAGGCAGGTTCACCCAAAGCTGCACCATCTCCAGCGTGCCGCCGGTCTTGGTGAACGCATCGGAATGAAATTCCTCATGCAGGATTCCGCCCGCCGCCGTCATCCACTGTACGTCCCCGGGACCGATCGTTCCGCCCTTCCCCGTCGAATCCCGGTGCGCCACCTCGCCCTTGTACACGATCGTCACCGTCTCAAACCCACGATGCGGATGTACGCCCACGCCACGGTGGCGGCTTCCGGGAGGAAATTCTGCCGGACCCGCGTAGTCCAACATCAGAAACGGGCTCAATGCCTTGCCATGGTTGTTGTACGAAAACAGGGAACGAACCGGAAAGCCGTCTCCCACCCAGTGCTCCTGCGGAGCGCTATACACACCGACGATATTTTTCATAGTTGCCTCTTGTGTGCTCACAATTACACTATAATTTTGAGACGAAGATTCCGGAAGACCCCGGAATCAGGAAGCAGTGTTCTATTTTTAGGACGATATTGTTTGAAACTTCACCAGGACCTAAATGATCTGTACTACTTTGTCCAAGTGGTAGATCACGGCGGTTTCGCCGCCGCCGGACGCGCCCTCAACATGCCTCGCTCCAAGCTCAGCCGCCGCATCGGCGACCTCGAGCAGCGCCAGGGCGTACGTCTCATCCAGCGTTCGACGCGACGCTTCGCCGTCACCGAACTCGGCCAGGCCTACTACGTCCACTGCAAGGCGATGCTCGTCGAAGCCGAAGCCGCGCAAAACGTCATCGACACCACGCACGCCGACCCCTGCGGAACCGTACGGATGTCCTGTCCGGTCGCGCTCCTGCATTTCCTGATCGGCCCCATGCTGGTGAGTTTCGCCGCCAAATTCCCGCTCGTCACCATCGAACTGCTGGGCATGAACCGCCCGGTAGACGTCGTCGGCGAAGGTCTGGACCTGGCTATTCGTATGCGCCCGGTTCCGCTCGAAGACACCGGCCTTACCATCCGCGTCCTGCGCTACGAAACGTCCCGCCTGGTGGCGAGCCCATCGCTCCTGAGCAAGCAAGGCGTACCCGGTTCGCCCGTCGACCTCGCTTCCTGGCCGAGCCTCGGCTACGGACCGCCAACCGAAGGACACATCTGGAAATTGACCGGACCCGACGGCACGCGTGCCGTTCAGTACCATCAGCCCAGGTTTGTTTCAAATGATCTGGCCACACTCAAGCGGGCCGCCGTGGCAGGCGTTGGTGTCGTGCAACTGCCGTCTATGGTCCTGGCCGCGGAACTGGCCGACGGCAGCCTGGTGCAACTGCTTCCCGACTGGATTCCGAACCAGGAAATCATCCACGTCGCTTTCCCCACTCGCCGTGGACTGGCCTCGTCAGTACGCGCGGTCATCGACCACCTGGCCGAACAGTTCAAATGATGGCGCCGCTGGCCCGGGCAATCGCCGCCAGGATTTTGAGGCCCTGTTCCTGCGACCCCGTGTCGAACTGTTCGCCCGCATGATCCACCGCGTTGCTGACCACCGCAACCACGGCCACCGGAATATCGCGCGCCTGCCCGAACGCAAAAAGGGATGCCGCCTGCATCTCCACCGCCAGCACTTCTTCGCGCGCCCAGCGTTCCAACTGCGTTTGCGTTTCGCGATACGGAGCGTCCGTAGTCCACACCTTGCCGGAAACCACGGGCATCCCGGTCCCCGGCAGTTCGCGAACCACCGCCGCTACTACTTCTGAGCGGCAACTGGCTTCCGCATCCGGTGAAAGGTAATGGTAGGATGTCCCCTCGTCGCGCACCGCGCTCGTTGCCACCACCAGCGCGGGAAGGGGAAGACTGTTCGCCACCCGGCCCGCCGAGGTCAGCCCCACGATCCATTTCACGCCCGCCGCTTTCAGTTGTTCCGCGATCAACACCGCGTACGCTCCGCCGATCGTTCTCGCGATGATCCCGCAACGCACGCCGTCGAGGTCCAGAACGAACATCGTCGTGTGGAAGCAGGCCCAGGATTCGCAGCGCGACGCAATCCCTCGTTCCACCAGCCAGTCGGTGAGGTCGCCGTCGAACTCCAGAACACAAATCTCCGGAAGCCCGCCCGCGGGCACATTCCGCAACCGCCGGACGTCGGCCATCAAGGCCTCGGCCGTGAATACGGACTCTTCTTCCACCGGGTGATCGAGGATCGGCGGACGCTCGTCGCGCGGCCTCATTCGACCACGCAAAAACAGTACACGAATTGCTGGCTCGTTCCAAACGGCGTCTGATGGGATTCCCGCACGCTATCCACCAGCCGGAACCCTCCGCCGAATTCCGAATGCAGCGAATCCGCGTCATAGCGTTTGACATCCAGCCCGCTGCATTTCAACGGACCATCAGGCCCGCACGTGCCGATAATGACGTGTCCGCCCCGCTTCACCGATTTCCGGACCTGGGCGACATACGCCTCGCGATCCGCCGCATTGGTCAGGAAATGAAACACCGCCCGGTCATGCCACACATCGAACGCATTCGCCGGAAGATCCGCGCCCGCGATGTCGGACACAATCCAATCCACTTCATCCGCCCGGCTTCCCAGCCGAGCCTTGGTCACTTCGATCGCCGTGCGGGAAATGTCCAGGACCGTCGGACGGCGGTAACCCTGCGCAAGCAAATCGTCCACCAGCGTCGATTCGCCGCCGCCGACATCGATCACGCGCACCGGATGATCACCAGCCGGCGTCCGCTTGACGAACGACAAAGAGGTTTCCAAATGCGGTCGAAACCAGCTCACGCCGTCCGGGGCGTGAGTCGCATAGACCTTTTCCCAATGGGTTTGCCTATCCATTCCCTCATTATTTCGCTTTGAACTTCATCGATGCATGCGTCCCGTCGCAAAATGGCTTGTTGCTCGATTCGCCGCACCGGCACAACGTCACACGATTCCGCTTTTCGTATTCAAAGCCATCGGACGACGTAACCGTAATGCCCCCGCGCAACCAAACGGGACCGCTGCAATCCTGCACCGGATCCTCAATCAGCCCAATCGAAACCGGCAGATGCGGTTCGATCGCCTTGCCGGCCTCCTTGTCCCAGGCCACCAGGCGCCCCGCCGGGCAATTCCCGACTTGCCGCAGGAAGTTCGCGCGAACTTCCGGGTCGTCCGTGTTTTCGATTTGATTCCACACCTGGCCGTTCGGGTCGCAGAACCTCGCAAACGCGCAAAGCTTGTCCGCATCGAGCAACGCGAGCGATCCTGGACCGTCCTGCGCGCTAGCCTGCTCGTTGTAGGGTTCGCGGCTCGCTGTTTCCGTGCCATCGAATCCATTACGGGCATGTGTCCCGTCGCAGAAAGGCTTTTTCGCCGAGCCTCCGCAGCGGCAAAGCGCATAGCTAGCCTGGTGCTCGTAGGTGTGACCTTCGCGCCAGGATTCCGAACCACCCCGGCTATCGGTTTCGATAATTTGCTCGGCAAGCGGCACGCCGCCCGTCACGAGATAAGGACCGTTCTTGGTGATTTTTACGTTCGCCATAATCGCTCAATGGTTCAGGAGAACACATTGTTATCGCAATTACAACGGTCGAAAATGTGAGGAAAATAGGAATGGTCGGGGCGAGAGGATTCGAACCTCCGGCCTCCTGGTCCCGAAGCAGGCGACATTCTGAACGCTCTGTCAGGCCTATAATCATATAGTTCCGGTCGTTTCGCCACCGAACTTTTCCACGAACCAGACGCTCTAAAACGACCTTGACGACCCGGTTAGAGTCCTCTATGTATCCGAAAAGCTAAAGCAGATCCTGGAGAACCCGAAATTCACCGGCGACCGTAATGAGTTGGCCGTTTATATCGTGAGGGCAATGGAGGAGTTTACTTCCCGTGAGGAACTAAAAGAACGTCTTTGATTCGTAGGTCTCTACAGATACCGCGCCAGTCGCGTTGTCGGTTGTTTGTTTGAGCGCTGGAAATGTCCGTTTGACCGGCACATCGGGCAGCCATATATCGCTGGAAATGTCGAAGGTTTGCGAAGCGTCCTTGTAGAAGGTCCAAGCGATTCTGAACTGGAAGGTCTTACCTGGTCTGTGGGTTGCACCAGCGGGAGTGGTCAGCTTTTGTACCTTCACGCTGGTGATTTCGGTGAGTGCGGCCATTAACTTCTTGTCTTCTGCCTTGGCGACGAGCGGAGCCCTGCTTATGATGTCAACGTAGATAGACATGAAGGGCTGCCAGTGTTTTTCGTCGGCGACGAGGCT
>JAFDVT010000789.1 GCA_018268875.1 Acidobacteriota bacterium | reverse complement strand
GGAACCCATTTTCCCGTAAACGGCTTTGTTTCGATATTGTGTGGGGCCATTATCGGGGCCTTGCAAACAGCCGTCTCGAACAATCGCGAAGTTGATGAGGTTCGCTGGCACGAAATCGCTGACGTAGCGGTTCTCGTATATCTCCGTAAGGCGCGTGATGTTTGGTGATTTGGCGGAACATCGCGAGTTGAGCGTCTCCATCTCGTCGACAGGAATACTTTCAAACCGCTTGTTTCCGATCACGCGTAGGCCGCCCATTTGCCCTTGCGGAGAACCGTCCCGAACAATCGTGTGCACGGAGTTGACGAGTTCGCCAACACGGATTCGCTGCTGTAGCCGTCGTCATCCGCGTTCTACGCCGCGAGCGAGAAACCGCCCCAGTAGCAATCGTTGTCCACCTTCAACGGCGCAAGCTGGAAGGGTGCACTCAAGACGTCGAAGGTTGGCGACTCAGCGGAGAAGATCGCGAACCGAGCGTCTGTACCTCGCCGGCGGGAAACGGCTTGTTCCCGATCTGCGTAGGCCGCCCATCCGGGCCTTGCGGAGAGCCGTCCCGAACCGTCGCGTGCACGAAGCTGACGCAAACGCGAAATCCCTTCCGGAGCAGTTGTCGTTCCTCGCCTCCGCGCGAGCGACATCGCGCGAGAAGCGCGTCGAGCTTGTCCACCCGGCGGCAACATCGCGAACGCATCATCGCGCAAGGAATGTCCACTTCGCCAACACGAAGCCGCTCGAGGCGTAGGCCGGCGAATCTCAAACGGACTCCGCCGACCCGAGCAGCAACTTTCGCCGCGAATGAGAAAAGCCACCCCGGGGCAAACCCGAGGTGGCTCGTTCCTCACTCACAACAGCCGGTCGCGAGAACTAATCCTTCAACGCCTTCACGCGGATGTTCCGGTAGTAGATCACCGACTTGGGGTCGTGCGCCTGGAGCGCGAACGTGCTGCCCGCGCCGATCTTGCGGCCGGGGTTGTCCTTCACACCCGCCCAATCGGCGGGCTGCGTCCAGTCGGAAACCTTCTTGCCGTTCACGAACACCTGCACGTGGTCGCCTTTGACGATGATGTGTTCCGTGAACCATTCGTCGTCCTTAAACGGCTCCTTGTTGTCCTGCACGTTGTACAGACCGCCGGTCTTCTTCCAATCGCCGTGCGTATTGTTGACCTGGACTTCAAAGCCCTTGTCCGGCCAGCCCGTTTCCAGATACGCCGTGTGGAAGTAGATGCCGCCGTTCGACACGGGCTTGGTCATCACGTCCACCTTGAGCTCGAAATTCTTGTAATTCGGCGTCTTGCCGTTGGTGCCTGTGTAATACAGATGGCAGCGCTTGCCGTTGGCGACGATGGCGCCGTCCTTCACCTGGAAGGAATCCTCATTTTCCTTGGACTTGGTCCAGCCAGTCAGATCTTTACCGTTGAACAGAGCCTTAAAGCCTTTTTCGGGCTTATTGACGTCGGCGGCGAACAGGGAGCCTGCCGCCACAACCGCGGCGAGCGTAGATACGAAGACAGATCGCATGTGTACGAATTTATCACTCCACTGATAGAATGCGGTACATGTCGCTCCGGCTCGTCCTCGGATTGCTTCCCCTCCTGGCTGTCGCCGCGGAGGTCAAACAGAGCGTTGTCGCCAAAAACATCAAGCAACTCTGTTACCCCAGCGCCGCTCTCGGCAGCGAACGCTGCGCCCACATCCTGCTGCCCGGCGACTACGATACGTCCACCAGCCGCTACCCCGTTCTGTACCTGTTGCACGGCCTTGGCGACGACCACACCGCCTGGGCCTACATGACCAACCTGTCCGGCTACGCCGCGCGCTACAAGATCATCATCGCCATGCCCGACGGCGGCCGCAGCTTTTACGTCAACAGCGCCGCGAACCCCAAGGAAAAGTTCGAAGACGCCATCATCCAGGACTTCATTCCGCTGGTCGACAAGACCTACCGGACCATCCCTCTGCCTCGCTCCCGGGCCGTCGCCGGATTGTCCATGGGAGGCTACGGAGCCGCTTTCCTCGGCCTGAAGCACTACAAAAAATTCGCCGCTCTGGGCGCCTTTAGCGCCGCGGTCGGTTTGTCGCGACCCGCCGCCCAAATGGCCAACGCCAACGGCCAGCCGAACCCCATCGCCGCCCTGTTCGGACCGCCCAACTCCGACGACCGCAAGGCTCGCGATCCATTCGATTTAGTGGAAAAAGTGCCGCTTCCCGACATGCCCTCCATCTACATCGCCTGCGGCGGACAGGACTTTCTGATCGCCCAGAACCGCGAGTTCGTCGACCTGCTCAGCAAGAAGAAAATTCCCTACGAATACCGCGAAATTTCCCCGCGCGGCCATACCTGGGACTTCTGGGACGACCAGATCCACGAATTCCTCAACTTCTTGTCGCATAACGTCAAGGGTTTCAGCGAGATATGAGTTATTGTTCGGCTGTGCGCGGAGGCAGCCTCGGTGGGGAACACGTCCGGTATCACGACCAGGAGTACGGCTTTCCGATCCGCGACGACAACGCGCTGTTCGAACGGCTTGTGCTCGAAATCAATCAGGCAGGGCTGTCCTGGACCACGATTCTGCGCAAACAACAAGGGTTCCGCAACGCCTACCACCAGTTCGACCTCGAAACGGTAGCGGCTTATGGGCCGAAGGACGAAGAGCGGTTGCTCGCCGATGCCGGAATCATCCGGAACCGGTTGAAGGTAAAGGCGGCGTCGGAAAATGCGCGGCGGATTCTGCGGATTCGGGACTCACACGGCAGCTTTGCCGCCTGGCTCGATGCGCATCATCCGCAGGACAAGCAGGATTGGGTGAAGCTCTTTAAGAAGACATTCGTCTTCACGGGCGGCGAAATCGTGGGCGAGTTCCTGTTGAGCACCGCGTACCTGCCCGGCGCGCATGACGAGGATTGCCCCGTCCATCGCAAAATACGCAAACTACGCAAACTACAGAAGGTTAGTCCCCGGCAGCGGCCGTAGGCTGGAACATCGGCTTGGGGCCGGTGAACGATTCCAGAAGCCGCGTCAGCGCGCCTTCGGATTCCTCGCCAAGCTTCTTCGCGGTGAACACAGACGGCGGTAAACCAGCCTGATCGCCCGAATGCTCAACCACCATTTCGTGTTCGATCCAGTTCGATAGTGGCAGGTTCCGGAAGAACAGGCGCTCCTGCAGAACCATGGACTTCCGCTTCGAAAAGCTGCTGCGGCTTTCGCGCATGTAGCTGCGCTCTTCCACCCGGAATTCCTGCAGGAACTCCTCAAGAGCTTTGCGTTTGGTTTCTTCCTGTGCCGCGCGGATACGATCTTCCATCGTGCCCTGCTGCGACCGCAGCTTGGCCTGCACCTCCGCGAGCACTTCCCGTTCCTTGGCGATTGCCGCATCCATGCGCGATTGCATGATGAAGTAGCAAAGCAAGGCCGAACCGGCGGAAACGAATAGAGGTAACGACAGCCAAAGGAATGCGTCCATGAGACTCTCCTTGAGTACTATCGGAACCCAGTACCAAAAAGCTTAGGGCGAGATCGAAAATTGACGCAACCTAAGCAAAAGCCCCAGGGCGAACCCCGGGGCTTTGCCTTAACGGACGACTGGCCGGTTTCTAGAAGTAATACTTGAAACCAAGCTGGACGTTGCGCGAACCGATCTTGACGCCGGTGATCGTACCGAAGTTCGATGCGCCGAACGCGCTGGCGGGGTCGCCGAAGATCGGAGTGTTGGTTGCGTTCTGGGCTTCCAGGCGGAACTCGAAGCGCTGGCGTTCCTTCACCTGGATGCTCTTCAGCAGCGCGGCGTCCAGGGTGTGGATGCCGGGTCCGCGATAGTTGAGGTACCGCGGAGCGTTGCCGAAGACGTCGGCGGCAGGCTGCGAAAACGCCGCCGTGTTGAAGTACCCGGCGTTCAGACGGTCCACGATCGCGCCCTGGCCGGCAGGGTTGCCGATCAGGTTCGGACGCTGGGTGCCGTTCTGCAGGACGCCGCCGTTCTGGCTGATCTGCAGCGGGTTGCCGCTCTGGATGATCGACATACCGCTGACTTCCCAGCCGCCGATGAGCGCGTTGCGGAACCAGCCCGAATTGCCGCCCAGCCACTTGCCGCGGCCGAAAGGCAATTGATAGGCGCCCGACAGCACCACGCGATGGGCGATGTCGTGGGCCGACAACGATTTTTCCATCGAACGGTTCAGCGGGTTCTGCAGCGAGGTGCTGCCGCCCAGCCACGAGTAGTTGCCCGAGCCAACCGAAGAATCGTCCATCATCTTCGACCATGTGTAGTGGCCAAGGAAGGTGACGCCCTTCGAGAAGCGCTTTTCGTACTTCATCTGCAAGCCGTGATAGTAGGAGTTTGCGGTCGGCGGTTCAGCCGTACCGCTGCTGGCGCCGTCGTACTGCGTCATCGGGCGGAGCAGGCGGAAGCGCTGAATCGTCGCGCGATTCATGTTGACCGCCAGCGGATTGGTGATGATGCCGTAGAACGGATTCGCCACCTGGGCGTTCAACTGGTCGCGGGTGTAGTTGGGAGCGGTGGCGCCGCCCATGTACCAGTCCTGCAGCGCCAGCGGCGACAGGTTGGTGAACGGATAGAACAAGTGTGCCCCGCGGCTACCCGTGTAGTTCACTTCGACCACGCCGGAACCGATCTGGCGCTGTACGGAGAAGTTCCACGTGTAGTATTCGGGGTTGCGGTTGAGGCCCGGAACGATGGTGCCCGCGCCCATGCCGACAAACGTCATGTCGCCTTGCGAACGGCCCGGAGGCAGCAGCATTCCCTGCGGATACGGGTTGTTCAGGTTGGCCCACAGCGTTTCGTTCGAATCCAGAGAGAACGTCGGCGTCGAGTTGACGTTGAAGCCCGCTCCGGTGTGGCCGAAAACCGTGGCGCGCGACAACTGGTACAGCAGTCCCCAACCGCCGCGGATGGACGTTTTGTCGTTCATCGCGTAGGCGAAACCGATGCGGGGGCTGAAGTTGTTGTAATCGCCCTTGAACGGCGAACGGTTTTTGTCATCGTTGAACTTGATGACGCTGCGAAGGTTGAAGCCCGGCACGGTGATGGCCGCCGGAGCGTTCAAATCCCAGTAGCTCTGGCGGTTCGTCGTTTCCCAGCGCGGGATGTCAGCCTCATAGCGAAGTCCAAGGTTCAGCGTCAGCTTGCGGGTTACCTTCCAGTCGTCCTGGACAAAGAAGCCCATGTACGCCGAACGGCTGAACACTTTGGGATCGATGTGGAAGTCGCCGCCGGTGCCCCAGCCGAGCAACATCGTGGCCAGGCCATTGCCCTGGTTGTTGTTGCCGACGTTCTGCAACTGGCGCGTGACCTGCGAACCGAATGCTACGCGTCCCGACGGGTAACCGGGCTGCAGGTAATCGAGAAACGCGCGGCGCGTCTCACCACCGAACTTGATCGTGTGGCTGCCCAGGAACTTCGACATCTGCGCCGACACCTGGTGGGTGCCTTCCTGGCGGTCCATGATCACCCAGCCTTCGGTGCCGATATCGGTATAGCCTTCCGGCGCGATGGTCGGAAACACCAGGTTGGTCGCATTGTTCTTCATGTACTGCGGCAGGCCGAGCGTCGTGAGATCGAACGGAGCCATCGCGTCGCGGGTGAAATTGGAATAGATCAGCCCGTAGCGGACCGTCCAAACCGTCGTCGCATTTTCGGTGCGGGTAAAGTCGCCCACAATCGACTGCGTACGCGTCTTGGTCGGGCCGTTGTTAAACGTATAGGCCGGGTTGCCATCGCCGAACAGGTTCTGCGGCGTGCCGTTGTTCGGCGCATAGCTGTACCGTCCCGTGACGCGCATCTTGTCGTTGATGTTGTGGTCGCCCTTGAAGTCCATCTGCCGGGCTTCGCTCCGGTTGGTGCCCTGCGCGAACCAGTTGTTGTTGTTCGTGATGGCGTTGGTCACCTGGTTGCCTTGCGGGAAGTACGACAGCATCTTGGCGGCGACCGGATCGATACGCGACGTGGGGATGATGTTGCCGGCAAACGGCAGGCGTTCCACCTGGCCGGCCGCGTTCCGGAAGGCCGTGAACGGATCGTACATCTGGATCAGGGTGCCGTTGGACTGAAACGTCTGCGAAAAGTCGCCCCGGCGCTGGGGAGCGGTCGGGAACGTGGCGGTTTCGCTCGTCGGAGACGACTGCTTGGTCTGTTCGAAAGTCGCAAAGAAGAAGGTCTAGTTCTTCTTGATGGGACCACCGAGCACGCCGCCGAACTGGTCCCGGCGGAAGACCGGCCGAACCTGCCCGCCGCGGTTGGCGAACCAGCTGTTGGCGTGCAGGGAACCCTCGGGCAGGAAGTAGTCGCGGGTGC
>JAFDVT010000788.1 GCA_018268875.1 Acidobacteriota bacterium | reverse complement strand
TGCCCGCGGATCCGCCCCAGAAATCGAGGTTGAGAACCGCGCGGTCCGCTTCGCCGGTGTTCTGGACCACGCCGGCGGAGGAGGGAATCACCGCCCCTTCGCGCACAAACAAAGGAATGCGGCCGAGCGGTGCTTCGGCTTCGATCTGAATCCCACCTCGATACAGCCGCCCGGAATAGTAGTCGTACCAATTGACGCCGCTTGGCAGATAGACCGTGCGCGTCGTCGAGCCTTCCTCGTAAATCGGAGCAACCAGCAGCGATGGCCCGAACAGAAAGGAATAGTTCTCACTGTACGTTTGCGCATCTTCCGGAAAGTCGAAAAACAACGGCGCAACAAGAGGCCGTCCGTGGTCGATCGACTGCTGAAAAGATGTATAGATATAGGGCAGCAGACGATAACGTTCGTTGATGATGTCTCTGGCGAGCGTTGTCGTTGGCTCGCCGAACGACCAGGGTTCACGCGGCGCGGTTTCCTTTGTCGCATGGTTTCGAAACAGCGGAATGTACGCGCCAAACTGGAGCCATCGAATGAAGAGTTCCGCGCTCGGCGAGCCCAGAAAGCCGCCGATGTCGTGTCCAAAGAAGTTCTGTCCGCTCAGGCCCATGCTCACCGACATCTGAATGCTGACGCGCAGGCTATCGAAGCTGGTCGCTGTATCGCCGCTCCAGTTGGCGGCATAACGCTGAATACCGGAATAGCCGGAACGCGAGATCGCCCATGGCCGGACGTTCGGGCGAGCCTCCAGTTGCGTTTCATCGGTGAGCGAAACGTGATGCAGGCTGAATACATTGCGAGCATAGCGATCCGGCTGATTGCTGCCGAAGTACGAGTACATCGCCTGCGGCATGAAGTTCTGGGACGGTTCGTTCAAGTCATTCCACACGCCGTCAATTCCCAGCTTCAAGAAGTCCGCAAGATGGGGTTTGTACCACTTCCGCGCCTCAACATTCGTGAAGTCGACATAAGAGACGTCGCCGTACCAGATCGGCATCACCAGCGGCGTACCGTCGCGGTTGCGAACCAGATAGTTTTGGTCGGCAGCGGCGTTCCACAGTGGATCGGCCGGCGTCATGAGCGGTTCCACAATCGCCACCGACTTGAAACCCAAAGTTTTCAAGTCCTGAATCATGGTTTTGGGATCGGGAAATGTCGATGGGTTCCAACTGAAGGATTTCAACTGGTCCATGTAGTCGATGTCGAACCACAGAACATCGCACGGAATCTGCTGACGGCGAAACTCACGCGCCAGGTTGAGGACGACGTTCTGCGAATCGTAGCTATAGCGGGATTGGTGATAACCCAGCGACCATTTCGGCGGTAGCCGGTTGCTTCCGGTCAGCTTGGCGTAGGCTCGTGAGACATCGAGCGGCGTTGGCCCGGTCATGACGTAATAGTCGAGCTCGCCCTCCGATGCGCCGAAGGTAAGGACGCCCTGATTCCGCGAGTCCATGTCGAAGATCGATTCCGCCGGATTGTCGAAAAAGATGCCGTATGCTTTGCCGTTAAGCAGGCCGTAGAAGAACGGAATGCTGATGTAGAGCGGATCGGTAAACTCGCCATAGTCGGCGAAGTCAACATTGCGCATCGTAATGACGCGGCCACGCCGGTTGATCGGACCGCCGCGCGCGCCGAGGCCGAAATACGCCTCGTCCGGTTGTGCGACTTTTCGGTTTGCGATTCGACCGCTTTCACTGTCCCAAACGATAGCGGCCTCGGGCAGATCCTGGCTGACGACGCTCCGGTCGTTACGAATCACCGTGAGGTTGAACTGGCGCTTCGATATTGCAACGATCGCGCTCGCCGATTGGAGGAAGACTCCGTCGCTATTCTGCGTGACGGTCACGGTGGGCTTTTTGAGCCCGTCGACAAGCGCCGCGCCGGTGCTCACGAGCGAAAGCGTGCCGCCTGGCGCGAAACGCACACGCACAATGTCCGCTGCAAGAAACTCGACCTTTGCCAGTGCGCCGGTATCTATCTGTAGTTCCGCGCCAGATGCGGAGATCGCGACATCGGTCACCTTGCCCGCAGTCCGCGGTTCCGCCAATGCGGCAATCGCCAGCACCGAGCCGATCACGAGAGATCTATGGACGCGCATAACGGAACACGCCTCCACCTTCGGTACCTGCATATAGAACTTTGGGGTTAACCGGGTCCAACGCGAGCGAGGTCACGTTGGTGTGGAACATGCCCTGGCTCAGATGTACCCACGAATGGCAGCCGTCGCTCGAGGCGTATACGCCCTTGTTGGTGCCGGCGTAGAGGATGTGACCCGACGCGTCATATTCGAGCGCGAGTACACCAATGCCTGCCACCTCGCCGCCGCAGGCGTTCCAGTTCGCGCCGCTATCCGCGGTTCGAAGTACGCCGGACGAAATGCCTGCATAGAGGATGGAGCTTTCCGCGGGGTCGATGACGAGAGCGAGCACGAAAGGATCTACCGCAAGTGGATCCACGGGTTCCGACCATGTCGCGCCTGCGTCGGGGCTCACGATCAGCCCACGTCCGAGTGTGGCGAGAAGTAACTGGTTCGAGCGATCGCCGACGATTATTTCATTCACTGGCGCTTCGCCGGCTTGGACGGGAGTCGATCTTGGGAAGGACTCCCCGCGGTCCGCACTGCTGTAAATCTTGTTGCCGGCGTACGCGAACACGTTCGACGAGTTGTAAGGATCGATCGCAAGCCGCTCCACCGGCAGGTCAGCCGGCAGACCCTGGCCAATGCGGTTCCAGGTTGTGCCGTCGTCCTCAGAGCGGAACAGATTCTCGTCGGCGGCGAGATATAGCCTGCCCTCGGAGTCGTCCATCAGAAGCTGCACGTACTTCGACGGCCCAGGGAACGCAACGGGTGTCCATGGTTTGCCCGCGTCGCTACGAAACAGACCTTCCTCGGAGGAGGCGGCCAGCAGCGTACCAGGCTTGGACCTCAAGCTCAGAACGCCGGTAATTTTGAGGCTCGGGAGGCCAACGTTAAAGGGAATCCACGCTTTGCCATCGAAACAGATGAGCAGCCCTTCGCCGTTCGTAACCGCATAGTATGCACCGGTCCTGTTGTCCACCGTGATCTTCGTGATCTTGGATTTGCCAAGGGCTGGTGTCGACATCTGTTGCCAGGAAAGGCCGCGATCGGAACTGCGATAGATGCCGGAGGCTTGCGTGGCCGCGAACAGGATCCCCTTTGCATCGTCAATCGCAAGGGTAAGAATGTTTTCGAGCGGAAGCCCTTGATTGGCGCGGATCCAGGTCTGGCCTCCATCGTCGCTACGAACGAGCTTTCCAGCGCTGCCGCTGGCATACAGGCGTTTCCTGTCCGCGGGGTCCGCCTTGATATCGAACACGAAGCTGATCTTTTGCCCGGTGAGCGACCATGTTTTGCCACCGTCGGTCGATCGCAGTACGCCTTCCGTCGTGGCTGCATACACGGTGCCTGAGCGGCGCTGGTCGGTCTTGATCTGTAGGATCAGCTTGTCGGCCAGACCTGTAGCAGCCCAGGAGATTCCATGATCGACGCTCTTGAAAACGCCCGAGGTGAGCGTACCCGCATAGAGGATGTTGGGGTTCGTGGGATCGGCGGCAAGCCCTCGCACGAAGACAGATAGTCCTTCTGAACGATCCTCCCAGTCCGTCCCGCCTTCGCTACGCGCCAGTACGCCTGTACTGCGGGCGCTGGTGAGCAAGCGGCCATCCCCAAGCGGATCGATGTGCAAAGCCAACACGGCCGCATCCTGAGGATGCCGGCATGGCGCGAAGTTGAATCCGCCATCACTGCTGGCAAAGATCCCCCTGCCGGACACGAGCGCATAAACGATACTCGGATCGTTTGGTGAGATCACGAGTTGCGACACAATCTCCGGCGGAAGGCCCTCGCCTCTCTTTTTCCAGACGAGGCCCCCATCATCGGAAATGTACAGGCGATCCTGCGTAGCCGCCAGGATTCGGTCCGGCTTCGAGGGATCCAGCGCAATTGCGGTAACGTAGGCGGCTCCAATCCCGTTGCTCGAATCGAACCAATCGATACCGGAGGAGACCGACTTTAAAACTCCGCCGCCAGCCGTACCGAGGTATAGCGTCCATGGTTCCGTAGGGTGGATATCCAGCGACAGAGCATCCTTCTGGCCGGGCCGCAAGTCATACCAGTCGTCGCCGGAATTGTCTGTCACATACAAGCTCCCTTTCGATGTGATCGCGTACACGCGCTTGGACAGAATGGGAGATACCCGCAGCACACGGATGTCTTCACGCGGCGGCAGCCCACTCGATACCTTCTCGAAGTTCAGCCCACCTGTGCTCGTCCTGAAAACCGAACCTTCGAGTGAGCCTACGTACGCGATTGTCGAGTCCTGTGGATCGATGGAAACCGACAAGGCCTTGGCCACGATCAACTCCGTAATCGGCTGCCAGGTTTTGGCGTGGTCGAGGCTGCGAAATACACCGGAGGACGTCGCGGCGTAGGTTACCGCTGGAGTTCTCGCGGACGAATCGAATGCGTATACTTCAGCGGGTACCATGCCCTTCGAAATGGATTTCCACGAAGAGCCCAGATCGTTCGTCTTCCACACGCCATAGCCTTCCGTACCAGCAAAAACGGTTGAGGAATCCGCGGGATCTTTCAGCAGAGTGAAGATGCGGCGTTCCAGCGTGGGAGCGGTCCAGGACTTCTGGTCGGCAAGCCTCCGGTAGACGCCGTGTTCGGTCCCGGCCAACAGCATGGAGGAAATACCGTCGGGCGCGATGCCCGCCATGGCTCCGACGAACAGGTTCTGAAAGCCGCGTTGCGGTTCCTTCCATGTGCGCGCGAGGTCGGTCGTGTATTGAAAACCCCCCGCAACGTCGGCGGCCATGAATAGCCGTCCAAAGAAGTCGGTGCGCAACACGGAGATGACTTTGGGCAGCGCAAGCGACCAGGACGCGCCATCGTCGCGCGTGATCATCAACCCCGCGTTCGACGCCGCGAACAATGTATCCACCGTCGCCGGATGCGGTTGTACGGCATAGATCTGGCCCGTAGAACCGGCGATGTCGGCGGTGCGAGTCCAGGTTGTCGCGCCGGCAGCGAGCTTGAAAATATGGCCCTGGCTGGTCGCCGCGTACAGGGTGGCGTGCGTCTGGTTGTTAAAGGCCAACGAGTTAACTGTCAGCTCGCCCAGGCCGTCGTTCCAGGGCTCCCATGTCTCACCACCATCGGTGCTGCGTAGCACACCCTTGCCTTCCGTTCCCACATAAACGTGCCCGGGCTGGCGAAGATCGTAGGCAAGCGACCGCGGCCGGATGCCCTTCAAAATCTCGACCTCGACGGCGGTCCACGTCTTTGCGGAATCCGTAGAACGATAGACATGGGTCGTCGATAGAGCCAGGATGCTTTGTGATTCGTAGGGATTCACGCCCAACGCAACGATCGTGCGGTCCTCAATACCTTCGCTTGAATCGGTCCACGTGGCGCCGCCATCGACAGATTTATGAACACCGCCGTCGAATGTGCCGGCATACACGTTCGCGCCGTTACGAAGATCGAACGCGATCGCGAGCACCGATGAGGTGCTGAACGACGTCGCGATGGGCGCCCACGTAGCCCCGTCATCGGTGGTTTCGTAAAGGCCGCCAAAGTATGTCCCAGCAAGATGCCGCCCCAATGTGCGAGGGTCGGAATCGAGCGCAAGCACCGTGGCGTTCAACGGCCCGGCGGGTTCCCAGCGGCCCCCTTCGACGGGATTCTTATCCGCACCGATGGCTGCGGCGGTCGCCAGGACGCACATCATCATCATCATCCGGTTCATGACGAAGCCACCGCC
>JAFDVT010000787.1 GCA_018268875.1 Acidobacteriota bacterium | reverse complement strand
GCCTCGCGGAGCGCGATCCGCAGATCGCCGCGGAGCTTTCGCGGATTGTCGACAAGCTGGAACGCCACAGCCGCGACCTCGTGGAAATCGAGTTCACGATCGAGTCCGGTGTTTTGTGGATACTGCAATTCCGTATCGGCAAACGCAGCCCTATCGCAGCCATCAAGATCGCCCATGACATGGCGCTAGATGAGAACTTCCCGTTGACGCGTGAAGAGGCCGTGGCGCGCACCGCCAATCAGATCGATAAGATTTGCACGTCGCGTCCTGCCTGCAATCCGGGACGCCCATTTGCGAAAGGACTGCCGGCGTCGCCCGGCTTCGTATCCGGCGCGCTGGTTGTGAACTCGCAGGCAGCGGTCGAGGCGCACGATCGCGGGCGCGCGGTCATTCTCGCGAGGCCGGAAACATCGCCCTCCGATGTCGAAGGCATTTCGGCAGCCGCGGGCATTTTGACGGCACGTGGCGGACTAGCGAGCCATGCCGCTGTGGTGGCGCGCGGCTGGGGCAAGCCCGCCGTCGTCGGCTGCGAAGCCATGATCGTGGCGAACGACGCCATTCGCTTTGGCGACCGTATCGTGCGCGCCGGCGAAAACATCAGCATCGACGGCGCGACGGGAGACGTGTTTTACGGCGCGTTCGATCTGGTGGAGGACAGGCCTCCGGAAGTATGGGCGATACTCGAGTGGCGCGATGCTGCCGCCCAGCAAAAAGAAAGTTCGCCCGATCAAGGCGTTCCGCTTTCCGATGATGCGCTTGTCGATCTTCTTTATGTGAAGACCTATTGCTCCGCCGAATATCTGGCGGACATCATGAGCATCTCCAAGGCGTCCGTGGGCGAAACCATTGCCAGACTGAGCGCTGCTATCGATGCGGCGAATCCCCGGTTCCTGCGCTTGACGGCCACCGGAACGGCGCAAGCCGCCGAAAGGCTTACGCAGCATCGTGCGGCATTCGGAACCGACAAGGCGCTGTCTCTCCTGCACGCGTTCGAGCCATACAATCTTGCTTTGAAAAAGCAGGTGACGGATTGGCAGACCAAAATCGTTGGGGGGACGCAGATTCCCAACGACCATACCGACAGCCAGTATGATTTGAACGTCATCGCACAGGTGCGGGAAACCCATCGCAAGACGGCGGCATGGCTGAGTTCAAGCGACTTGCCCGGGAGCCTCTCCATCTATCGGCTGCGTCTCGACCGTGCGATGACGCGGGTGATCGGCGGCGATCATGCCTATCTCGTGTCGCCGCGGGTGGACAGCTACCACAACGTCTGGTTCGAGCTGCACGAATATCTCATACGCCTAGCTGGCCGCACGCGCGAACTGGAAAGAGCGTAGTCGCGCGCTGGGCACGCGCGCCATCGACAGAAACGGAAAAAATTGAACCAGCCCCCGGCAGGAGCTGGTTCACAGATTGGTTCTAACGGAGATGTCAGAACTTGTATCGGGCTTCTACCGTGAATGTACGCGGCATGCCCGGAAGCGCGACGTTGTAGTCCAGTAACTGACCCAGGCCGATGCCGCCCACATAGTACGTCTGGTCAAACGCGTTCTTCAGGTTGGCCGTGAGCGACCAGTCGATATCGTCGCCTTCCAGTCCGATCTGGAAATTCGCGATGCCATAGCCTGGCAATTTGGCGCCGGTGTTTATCTGCGCCGACGAGCTGAAGTAGGTCTTCGTCTGCGCATAGGCGTCGGCCCGGAAAACCGCCGAAATCGAATTGGCGACCGGAACCGTGATTTCGCCATAGACGGTGCCCGACCATTCGGGCGTATCTGGCACCGTAGCGAATTTCGACGGCGTGCCGAATACGATGGCGTCCTGCTTCGTGAAGCGCGCGTTGACGTAGTTGATCGTGGTGCCGAGATTCAACCAATCCACTGGCAAGATCTCGCCGTCGAACTCGAAGCCGTAATCTTCGGACTTCGGAACATTCACCGTGATCGCCGAAGGATTGCCGGCCACGGACGCAAAGGCCGTGCGCTGGCTGTTGTCGATCCATGTGTTGTAGGTGGCGAAGTTGACTTGTGCCGGAACGCCGCCGATGTCGCCGCTATATTTGACGCCACCTTCGATATCCGTGACCTGTTCCGTCAGGTATTCGTCGCCGCCGATATCGGCGTATCCGTTCAACGGCGCGAGGTTGGCGTTGAAGCCGCCGTTTCGGTAGCTGCGCCTGCTCGTGATATAGAATAGCAGATTGGGGTTGAGCTGCTCCTGCAAACCGACCGTCCAGCTCACATTGTCGAACGTTTTGGACTGGAAGTTACTATAAACGCCCGGCGGGTTTGCCGCTTCGTCGCCATAAGTCTCGTCATCCGGTAAGGTCGTGCGTTTCACCTTCTCGTTGTTGTAGCGAAGGCCGGCGGTAACGCTCAGTCCCTGAATGCCGGTGGCATCGCTCAGGTCATAAGTGCCCTGCCCATAGATCGCGTAAGTCGTGTTTTGATTGACGCTATGGTTGGTGCCGTCGGGAACGCCGAGAATGTCGAAGAAATTGGTGATGCGGCGAACATTCGCTTTCGCATCGGAGAAATACACGCCGGCGGCATAAGTCAGATTATCACCGAACGCCTTGCCCAGAAGCTGCAATTCGTCGGAATAGATGGTCGTTCGATCGTGCGAGCCGGCATCGAGGTTGTTCGGATCACCATCGCCGGCAACGCCATACGGCGAGCCGTCGGAATCGCCAGCCGTTAGCGAAGACAGGTGGGCAAATCCGAAAATGTTCTTCAGCTGGGTATCAGCACCGATGTCGTAGGTCGTCGTGTTGGTGACGATCGTGTTCGTAGCCGTATAAACATTCCGGTCGTTGGTCGCAATCGTGTAGGGCCCGCGATGTTTTTGATCGGTGAAGAATGCCGTCAGGCCCAAAGGATTGACCGTCGGATTGGTATGCGACGCCAGATAAGCTGTCCAACCCGGACCAAGGGCCGGAGAATACAGGAATGCGGCAGGCGCCGCGCCCGCCAGACTCATGAGGTTGTAGAGAACGGACTGCGTCGCCGTTCCATCGGTGTGAAAATAATCGATTACGAAATCGTTTTCGAGCTTGCTGGTCGGCT
>JAFDVT010000786.1 GCA_018268875.1 Acidobacteriota bacterium | reverse complement strand
TGCCGGCCGCGCCCAAGAAGGCCGCGCCGGTAAGGCGTCCGGTCGTCAAGAAGAAGTAACGCAACTCGGTTTCGAGAAGAAAAGCCCGGGAGCCTCCCAACAAGGCTCGCCGGGCTTTTTCTTTGGACTTTTTTCGGGGAGGGGTGATCGTACGCCGTGCTAGGTGCGCCTAGCGAGTTGGCTCCGCAGCTTGTCGGCGCACCAAATGCGTTTGGCGGTCTGGGTATGAATTCTGAGAAGTAAGATGGTGAGCGCGGAAGGAATCGAACCTTCAACCTACTGATTAAGAGTCAGTTGCTCTGCCAATTGAGCTACGCGCCCGCTTCGGGTGGGTGTTTTGTACGACTTGGCAGTACTCAGCAGTATAACATGGTGGGCGTGCAGGGACTCGAACCCCGGGCCTCTTCCGTGTGAAGGAAGCGCTCTAACCAACTGAGCTACACGCCCTCAAACCGACAACTGCTGACTACCGTTTCAGTCTACCAAATTCAGCGATGCAAAAGCAGCAAAACCTGCTATGATCCGATTCAGGAGCGTTCCTGTAACGCTGGTTTGGCCTCTTAAAAATTGATCCTATGCAATTCGTCATGGAATCCGGCTCGTTTCGAAAGCGCCGGTGAGCAAGCTCCCGCCCGCAAGGGTGACTGGAGAAGCCTGAAGGCGTGCGGAGGATTCCCCCCATGTTTTTTCAGGGGTCAATGACGGAGGTTGGACCTCGAAGCGGTGCGCTCCTAGTACTTCCTTCGTTCTTCCCATCATCATCAGCAGCAGCACAGTTTCAATGAAGATTCTCTTTATCGGCGACATCTATGCGTCGCACGGGCGCAAGATTGTTGCCGAAAACCTGAAGTCGATCGTCGCCGAACATCAGATTGACCTGGTCATCGCCAATGTCGAGAACTCGGCCGGCGGCTTCGGCGTCACGCCGCAGATCGCCGAGGATTTCCTGACTCTCGGCATCGACTGTATGACGTCCGGCAACCACATCTGGGACAAGCGGGACATCTACGATTACCTGAACCGCCAGCCGAAGTTGCTGCGGCCGGCCAACTATCCGAACGCGCCCGGTTCCGGCCTGTACATCGGGCAAACCCGCAATCACGGCATCAAGTTCGCCGCGATGAATCTGCAGGGCCGGACGTACATGATTCCGACCGATTGCCCGTTTGCCGCCGCGGATCGCCTGATCGCCTCCATTCCCGACGATGTGAAGATTCGCTTCGTGGATTTTCACGCCGAAGTGACGTCGGAAAAGGTAGCCATGGGCTGGCATCTGAACGGCCGCGTAACGGCGATGGTGGGTACGCATACGCACATCCCAACCGCCGATTCGCGCATCCTACCCGGCGGCACGGCGTACCAAACGGATTCTGGCATGACGGGTCCGTACGACGGCGTGATCGGCGTCCAGCGCGACCTCGTGCTGCATAAGTTCAAGACCGGAATGCCGGTCAAAATGGAGGCGGCGGAAGGCTGCATCGAACTCCACGCCGTCGTAGTCGATGCCGATCCGGCAACCGGCAAGGCCACCGGAATCGCTCGCCTGACCAGAACCCGCTCTTAACGCTTGGTGCCTGTCTTCGGATACAGCGTCACCGCCAGGCCCGAGCGATCGCCTTCCATCAAGACCTCGATCATCTGGTTCGGCTCTTTCATCTGGTAGTCCTTCACGGCTGGCGACAAAATATAGAAGTCCGGCGCAAGACCTTTGAACTCGAATGCGCCGTCTGGCGGCAGTTGCATCACCTGCCGGTCGTTGACCCGATCCGCATTCACGCTCACGCGCATCCCCGCGGGGATCGGCGAACCGTCCGCCAAAGTAACGCGGCCCTTTAGCGTAAAAGACGGCTGAACGGCCACGTCGCCGACATTCACTTCGTGTCCGTCGTCGCGCGTTTCAACCAACCGGGGAACGCCTGCCAGGCCCTTCGCGGCCAATGCGTCCATGCGAGGATACAAGTCCCACACGCGGCCTGCTGGCACATTGGTAATTACGAACTCGCCGTTCTCGTTTGTTCCGATCAAGACATCGCGATACGACATGCCACTCGTGCGCGTGTGCGTGGACAGCACCATCTGCGCGTTGGCCACCGGTTTCCCGTCACGGCCGACCAGCCGTCCGCGTACCGTCGATCCGTCGTTGACTCGCACCGTCTTGCGCTCACCGCCCGTATCCAGCGTCGTAAGCTTCGGAGCCATGCCGCGAGGTGTCACCTCTAGGATCATGCCCTTCGCTTTCTTTTTAAAGGACATCTCGAACTCACCGTCCTTGTTCGACACCGCGACCAGGTCGATCCACTGATCATTGCCGCCGAACATCATGCCGCCGCCGTCCATCAGCAGGCCCTGCTGCTCGATCATGGCGTCGCGAACCGGCTTGCCGAGAGGATCGACTACCTTGCCTTTGACGGTTTGGAATGGTTCGTCCGGAGTCGCGCGCTTTCGTAACTCGGCTGAGGCGGCCTTGCCGGTAGCCGGATCGAATCGCTTCAGCGGCAGAACCGAGTAGCCATCGCCAATCACCAGCAGGTCGAACACGAGGTTGCCGCTCAAGCCCGCGATGGTGAATTCGCCTTTTTCATTGGTCGTCGCACGCTTGCCGCAGTCGACGTAGCAGGTGGGGCAGGCGAGGTCGTACCCGGTGCGGACTCGCGCCGAGTACACCATTACTGTTGCGTTGGAAACGGGCTGTTTGCTTTCGAAATCGACAACGACGCCGGATGCCGAAGCACGTTCGATCGTCTGGGCCGAAGCCGCCGCGGCTGCCAGACAAAACACGATCTGCAGGCGATGACGCATGCGATCATCATCGCAGATTAAGTTCCCTTGAGCGCCTCTGCGATCTCTTTCTCCGGGATCGCGCCTTCCTTGATCAGCCGCCAGTACGGCTCCGTGATGTCCACCGTCGTACTGCCGGCCCCCGCGCACAGACCACCGTCCAGCACCAAATCCAGACGCCCGTCCATCGTGCCGAACACCTCGATCCCGCTCGCGCAGGTCGGTTGCCCCGACACGTTCGCGCTCGTCCCGATCAGAGGCTGCTCCATCGCTTCCAAAAGCTTGTCCACCACCGCGGACTTGGCCTGACGCATCGCCAGGCGGCCGGTGTTGCCGGTGACCTTCAATGGCACGCGCGCCGACCCCGGCACGATTACCGTTAGCGGACCCGGCCAGAACCGCCGCGTCAGGATCGCGAACCTCGACGACAGTTCCTTGCCCAAATCCTCGGCCATCAGCGGACCGCTCACAAACAAGGGCAGGGAACGCACCGTTTCGCGGCCCTTGGCGGCGAACACTTTCGCGACCGCGTGCAGGTCGAACGGGTCGGCTACCAGCGTGTACAGTCCGTCCGTCGGGATCGCGACAATGCCGCCCGTCCGAATGATCTTCACCGCCCTTTGGATTGCTTTTGCCGACGGCGCCTGCGCGTCAATTTCAATCAGGTCTGTACTCACCGGGGACCGATCGCCTCCGCCACTTCAATGGCCATCTGATAGCGGCCGAACGGCGCGCTCAACTGCACGCCCGCCACCAGCGGACGGCACCGCTGCACCATTTCCTGCGCGATTTTCACGCCTTCCGCGCGAGCCTTGTCCGCGTTGTCGCATTGCCGCATGCGTTCCATGAAATGTTCCGGTACCGGTACGCGAAGCTCGTTCACCATGAATTCGGCGTTGCGGTAACTGGTCAACGGCCAGATGCCCGCGATGAACGGAATCTTCAGGTGCTCCACCTTCTTCATGAACGCTTCGAGCAGATCCAGGTCGAACACCGGCTGCGTCACCACGTATTCGGCGCCCGCCTTCACCTTCCATTCAAACCGCCGCAGTTCCTCATCCATATTGATCGCGCCCGGGTTGGCGCCGACTCCCAGCACCAGCGCCGTTTGCGAACCCATGGGGTTGCCGCCGATGTCCAGGCCGCGGTTCAGATTGGTCACGATGTTCGACAATCCGATGGCGTCAACGTCGAACACCGCGGTGGCATCGGGGTACGTCCCCATGCGCGGCGGGTCGCCCGTGATGCAGATGAGATTGCGAACGCCAACGCTGTGCGCGCCCAGCAATTCCGACTGGATGCCCAGGATGTTGCGGTCGCGACAGGCAAAGTGCAGCACTGTTTCGATGCCCGCCTCGGCCTGCATCTTCTGACAGGTCACCTGGGCGCTCAAGCGGGCACTGGCGCGAGGTCCATCGGGGACGTTGATGCAGTCAATGCCCGCCGCCTTGCACATCCGAGCGCCTTCGATTTCCTTGCTCGCATCCACGCCGCGCGGCGGCAGAATTTCCACGAACGATACGAACGTGCCCGCCGCCAGCTTGGCTCCCAATTGCGATTTTTCCGCGATCGGGACCGCCGCCATTGCCTTGTGCTTGGCTTGCGGCTCTTCGACGGTTACGGCCAGTTGCCGCTGCCCCGGCTGCAGCGACCGCACTTCCGAACGAATCTCTTTGATATGTTCCGGCGTCGTGCCGCAGCATCCGCCGACGATCTTGACGCCCGCCCACAGGAACCGCCGCGTGTACTGCGAAAAGTATTCCGGCGTCGCCATGTAAATCTGGCGGCCTTCGACGCGCACGGGCAAGCCCGCGTTCGGCATCGCGCTCACCGGTTTGTTGGTGTGGCGCATCATGCGTTCGATGGTTTCAAGCGTCGTCTTCGGACCTACGGAACAGTTGATGCCGACCACGTCGCAAGGCATCGCGTTCAGCGCCTGCGTGTATGTTTCGACGTCCATGCCGCGCATCTTGCCGTCGTCGTCGATGGTGATGGAGGCGACGATCACGATCTCATCGCCGGCCACGTCGCGGATCGCGCGCACGGCCTGTTCGATCTCTTTGATGTCGTAAAACGTCTCGCAGACAAACAGGTCGACGCCCGCCTCGAACAGTACCTTGGCCTGTTCGGCGAAGGCCGCGCGAGCGTCTTCGAGCGACACCGCGCCGATGGGCGAAAGACGTACGCCGAGCGGTCCAATGGCGCCGGCGACAAACGCCTGTTCCTTGGCCGCCTCGCGTGCGATGCGAACGCCGGCAAGGTTAATGTCGCGTAGTTTTTCGATCAGGCCGAAGGGCGCCAGGCGGTGCCGCGTCGCGCCAAAGGTGTTGGTCTCCAGGATCTCGGCGCCGGCTTTGACGTACGCTTCGTGAATTTCGCGCACCATCTGCGCCGACGACAGGTTCAGTTCATCGAAACAACGATTGATGAACACGCCCTTGCCGTACAGCATGGTGCCCATGGCGCCGTCGGCCACCAGAATGCGGTTTGCCAGTTGCTCTCGGAATTCTTTCGCGCGGGAAGCGGTAGGGGTTTCGGTCATGCGCTGCCTAAGCTGTCATTTTAGCGTAAGTGGAACAATTCGTTAGAGAAATGTACGGACGTGATAGGATGAAGTTTCCCCTTTTCCTCTTGTCATGACCGCGCAGGTTCCCGATATTCTGGCCCGTATTGTCGAGCACAAGCTCGCCCAACTCGAACAGGCGCGGGGATTCCGCGAAATTCTCGAACAGGCGGCGCATCTGGCCCGCCACGATCATCGCGATTTCAAAGCCGCGTTGACCGCGAATCCGCCGGCCGTGATCTCCGAGATCAAAAAGGCGTCACCCAGCAAAGGCGTGCTGAGCGAGAACTTCGATCCCGTTTCCATCGCGCAAACCTACGAAGCCGGAGGCGCTGCGGCGCTTTCCGTGCTCACCGATGTCAAGTTCTTCCAAGGCTCGTTGCAGGACCTGGAACGCGCGCGCCATTCGGTGCGCATCCCGGTGCTTCGCAAGGATTTCACGGTCGACGAACATCACGTGTATGAGGCCGCCTCGGTTGGCGCGGACGCAATCCTGTTGATCGCCGCCATCCTTACCGCCGATCAGATGCGACGGTTCCGTGAACTTGCGGAATCGCTCGGCCTGGCCGCGCTGGTGGAGGTTCACAACGAAGACCAACTGCGCGCCACCATCGATTCGGGCGCGTCGATCATCGGCGTGAACAATCGCGACCTGCGAACGTTTGAGGTTCGTCTTGATACCTCGCTGCGGCTAGCGGAAAAGATGCCGTCCGGCGCGGTGCTGGTGAGCGAAAGCGGCATTCACTCGAACGCCGACGTGAAGGTGCTGATGGATGCCGGATACCGGGCGTTCCTGGTTGGCGAACATCTCATGAAGTCCGGCGACCCGGCCGCCGCCCTGCGCGCGTTGAGGACGCTGCCCGCGTGATTGTTAAGGTGTGCGGCATCACGACGGTGGAAGACGCGCTAATGAGCGTCGACGCAGGCGCCGACGCGCTAGGCTTCAATTTCTATCCGAAAAGTCCCCGCTACGTGACGCCCGAAACCGCCCGCCAGATTGCCGACGAACTGCCCCCGGGCATTCTGCGTGTCGGCGTCTTTGTGAACGAGTCTCCGGAGTTCGTGCTGGACGTCGCGCGGCTTGCCGACCTCGACGTTGTGCAGTTGCACGGCGGCGCTTGCCCTTCGGGTACGCGAGTGTGGCGGGCGAAAAACGCGGGTCCCGATTTTGACCCCGTGGAAGTGGAAAACGACGCGACGCCCGAAGCATTTGTGCTGGATTCGCCGGCGCCAGGAACGTATGGCGGAACCGGAATTCCGTTCGATTGGTCGCGCATTCCCGCGCTAACGCGCAACATCGTGCTGGCCGGTGGACTCGACGCATCGAACGTCGCCGGCGCGATCCGGATCGCAAAACCCTGGGGCGTCGACGCGTGTTCGCGCCTGGAATCGGCGCCGGGACGCAAAGACCCATCCAAGGTCGCCGCCTTTGTGATTGCGGCGAGGAGTATGGAAACGACATGACGAACTTACCTGATGCCCGCGGGCATTTTGGACCGTACGGCGGACGTTTTGTGCCGGAAGTGTTGATGGCTCCGCTCGAAGAGTTGGAAGCGGCGTACGCGGAAGCGCGCGTCGATCCGGCGTTTCAGGCGGAACTCGCGGATCTGCTGGAAAACTACGCCGGCCGTCCGACGCCCTTGTACTTCGCCAAGCGCCTTTCGGAATCGCTGGGCGGCGCGCGGATCTATCTGAAGCGCGAGGACCTGCTGCACACCGGCGCGCACAAGATCAACAACTGCATCGGCCAGGCTTTGCTTGCGATTCGCATGGGCAAACGTCGCATCATTGCGGAGACTGGCGCGGGTCAGCACGGCGTCGCGACGGCTAGCGTGTGCGCGCTGTTCGGCCTCGATTGCACCGTGTACATGGGCGAAGAAGACATGCGCCGCCAGCGCCTGAACGTTTTCCGCATGCGCATGCTGGGCGCCAAAGTCGTGGGCGTCACCAACGGCAGCCGTACCTTGAAAGACGCCATCAGCGAGGCCATGCGCGACTGGGTCACCAACGTTTCCACCACGCATTACCTGCTTGGTTCGGCGCTTGGCGCGCACCCGTACCCGATGATGGTTCGCGACTTCCACCAATGCATCGGCAAGGAAGCTCGCCAACAAATCCTGGCCAAGGAAGGACGCCTGCCGGACACGCTGATCGCCTGCGTTGGCGGCGGATCGAACGCCATCGGCCTGTTTCATGCGTTCCTGGGTGACAGTGGAGTTCGCATGATCGGCGCGGAAGCGGGCGGCCGTTCGCTGAAGCTAGGCGAACACGCGGCGCGGTTCGACGGCGGCATTCCCGGCGTTTTGCAAGGCACGTTCAGCTATCTGTTGCAGGATGACGACGGGCAGATCGCGCTGACGCACTCGGTGTCCGCGGGCCTCGATTACGCTTCCGTAGGACCCGAACACGCCTACCTGCATGACCAGAAGCGCGTCCTGTACACCTCGGTTTCAGACGCCGACGCCTTGGCCGCCGCCCAACGTCTGTCGCGCACCGAAGGCATCATTCCGGCGCTCGAATCCTCGCACGCGGTGGCGGAAGCGATCAAGCGCGCGCCGTCGGCCAAGGGCGAGATCTTCATCGTCAACCTGTCCGGCCGCGGCGACAAGGACACCGACATTTACCGCGAAAATCTGAAGGAATTGGACGCCAGTGAGTAGAATCGCCCAGATGTTCGAACGCCGCAAGGCGGAAGGCAAGCCCGCGCTGGTGGCTTACCTGACGGCCGGCGACCCTTCGCCCGCCGCCACCGCTGGCCTCGTCGCCGCACTGGAACGCGGTGGCGCGGACCTCATCGAATTAGGCGTTCCGTTTTCGGATCCCGTCGCCGACGGCCCGGTGATCCAACGTGGCGCGGACCGCGCGCTGAAAGCCGGCATGACCTTGTCGCGCGTGCTTGACGTGGCCAAGGAAGTGCGAAAAAATTCGCAGATCCCGATGCTGCTCTTCAGCTATCTCAATCCGATGCTGCGCTACGGGTTCGCCAAGCTCGCCAAGGATGCGAAAGCCGCTGGCATCGACGGCGTGTTGATGACCGATGCAAGCGTCGAAGAAGCGCAGACGTACGTCGACGCGATGCGCGCGGAAGGCCTGGATACAGTGTTTCTGGCGGCACCAACCAGCACGGAACGCCGTCTGGAACTGGTGGCCAAGTACTCGAGCGGGTTCGTCTACCTCGTCTCGCGAACGGGCGTGACGGGCGAACAGGAATCGTTGTCCGACCCGATCGGACCTCTGGTCGCGTCGATGCGCAAGTACACGCAACTGCCGCTGGCGGTGGGCTTCGGAATTTCGAAACACGAACAATTCAAATCCGTGGGATCGATGGCGGACGGTGTCGTAGTGGGCAGCGCGCTGGTGCGCGTGGTGGAACAACACGGCGCGAGTCCGAACCTCGAAGCGGAACTCGAAGCGTTCACCAGGAGGCTGGTCGATGGCGGCGCCTGAGGATTTGCTGAAACCGTATCGCGACGAGATTGACCGCATCGATGTTGGCATCCTCGCGCTGCTCAATGAACGCACCACAATCGTGCAGGAAATTGGTCGCGTCAAGCAGGAAAACAACATGGCCATCTACGAGCCGAAGCGCGAAGACAAAGTGTATGAAAACGTCACGCGCAACAACGCCGGTCCTTTGCCGGACGATGCCGTCAAGCGTGTGTTTGAACGCATCATGGACGAAATGCGCAGCCTGCAGCGCAGCCGCTTGCAGCAGCAACAGCAACAACAGAACAATAAGGAATCCAAGTAAATGTTAGTCGTAATGCAGGCCGGATCGAGCGAACAGCAGGTGCAGGGCGTTATCGACCGTCTGGTGAACATGGGGTTTACGGTGCACCGGTCCACGGGCGTGACGCACACGGTGCTGGGCGGCGTGGGTCCCGTGGAAGATTTTGAACCCGCCGATTTTGAAGTGCTCGATGGCGTGAAGGAATGCCATCGCATCATTTCGCCGTACAAGCTCGCCAGCCGCAGCTTCAAGCCGGGCGGCACCGTGGTGAAGATCAAGGACGTCGAAATCGGCGGCAATTCGCTGGTGGTGATGGCCGGGCCGTGCAGCGTCGAAAACGTCGACCAGATCGAGATGTCGGCGGAAATCGTTGCCAAAGCCGGCGCCAAGGTGATCCGAGGCGGCGCGTTCAAGCCTC
>JAFDVT010000785.1 GCA_018268875.1 Acidobacteriota bacterium | reverse complement strand
GGCCTCGCCTCGCGCGACGGAGCCGAAGACGGCCGCGTGTAATCACTGGCGCGGCGTACCATTGAAGATTACAACGCAATCCATGGTGACACTCGCCGATATCCAGGCCGCGCGCGCCCGCATGGGAGATCTTGTCGATCTGACGCCGTGCGACCGTTCCCAAACCTTTTCCGCGCTGACCGGCAACTCCATCTTCTTCAAGCTCGAGAACCTGCAGATGACCGGGTCGTTCAAGGAACGCGGGGCATTGAACAAGATGCTGCTGTTGAGCGAGGCGGAACGGGCCAAGGGCGTCATCTGCGCGTCGGCGGGCAATCACGCGCAGGGTGTGTCGTATCATGCCACGCGGCTTGGCATCCGGTCGAAGATCGTGATGCCGTGGACCGCACCCTTAGTAAAAGTCGCGGCGACTTCGGGCTACGGCGGCGAGGTGGTGCAGTCCGGTTGGAATTACGACGAAGCGTACGCCGAGGCACTGCGGATTCGCGATGAAGAAGGCATGACGTTCATCCATGCCTTTGACGATGAAGCGGTGATTGCCGGGCAGGGAACCATCGGTCTGGAATTGTTGGAACAGGTTCCGGGTTTGGAAGCCGTTGTGATTCCGATTGGCGGCGGCGGGCTGATTGGCGGCATCGGTTGCGCGATCAAGGAAAGCAACCCGAAAGTTCGCGTGGTCGGCGTGGAACCGGCGGTGGTCCCGTCGATGAAAGAAGCCGTGGCGGCGGGCGAATGCGTGACGCTGCCTCCGGCGCGAACCATCGCCGATGGCATCGGCGTCCGGCGGGTCGGCAAGGCGACGCTGCCGCTCGCGATGAAGTACGTCGATGAGATCGTCACGGTAGACGAAGAAGACATCGCCAACGCGATTCTGCTGCTGCTCGAACGGGAGAAGACCGTGGCGGAAGGGGCGGGCGCGACGTCGACGGCGGCGCTGCTGCAGCGCAAGACTTCGCTGATCGGGAAGAAGACCGTCTCGCTCGTCTGCGGCGGCAACATCGACTCGATTTTTTTGTCGCACATCATCGAGCGCGGCCTCGTGAAGGACGGACGAATCGTGCGGCTGCGGCTGCAGGCTTCCGATCACCCGGGCGTTCTGCATGCGGTGACGGGCGTGTTTGCGAAGGTACGCGCCAATATCGTCAGCGTGCAGCATGAACGGGCGTACTTCGGCGTGAAGCTTGGCAACACGGTGATGGATTTTACGCTCGAAACGCGCGGGCCGGAGCATGTGGCCGAAGTCTGCGAGGCTTTGACGAATGCCGGTTACGCTTTTGAACGCGTACACTGACCGTTTGCTGCGATCATAGAACAATATGGTTTCAGAAGAGTTTTACCGCATCGCAAAACTGCCTCCTTACGTGTTTGCCGTCATCAACGAGATGAAGGCAAAGGCACGGGCGGCAGGCGAGGATGTGGTGGATCTCGGCATGGGCAACCCGGATGGGCCTACGCCGCGCGCGGTGGTGAACAAGCTTGTCGAAGCGGCGCGGAATCCCAAGAATCACCGGTATTCGGTGTCGAAGGGCATCCCCAACCTGCGTGAAGAGATCACCAAGCATTATCAGACGAACTACGGGGTCGAGCTGGATCCGAACAGCGAGGCCATTGTCACGATCGGCGCCAAAGACGCACTGGCGCACCTGCTGTTTGCCGTGATCGGACCCGGCGACGTTGTGGTGTCGCCGAACCCGGCGTACCCGATTCACCAGTGGGGCGTGATCATGGCGGAGGGCGAGGCGTGCATGCTGCCGATGCCCAACCCCGCGGCGTTCCTCAACGGCCTGGAGGATGTGTACAAGAAATCCACCAAGCCGGTGAAGATGATTCTCATCTCGTTTCCGCACAATCCGACGACGCAGACGGTGGATCTGGACTTCTTCAAGGAAGTGATCCGCATGGCCGCGCATCACGGCACGATGGTGGTGCACGACTTCGCGTATGCGGACATCTGCTTTGACGGCTACAAGGCGCCGAGCATCCTGCAGGTGGACGGCGCAAAGGAGATCGCCTGCGAGATTTATTCGCTGTCGAAGAGCTTCAATATGGCCGGTTGGCGCGTCGGGTTCTGCGTGGGCAACAAGCGCATTATCGGGGCTCTGGCGCGCATTAAGAGCTACCTCGACTACGGCAATTTTCAGCCGATTCAGATTGCCTCGATCATCGCGCTGCGCGACTGCCAGGCCGAAACCGCCAAGATCGCGCAGATGTACCAGAAGCGCCGGGACGTGTTGATTCAGGGGCTGAAACGCGCCAACTGGCACGTTGCGCCGCCGCGCGGGTCGATGTTCGTGTGGGCGCAGGTGCCCGATCAGTACCAGACCATCGGGTCGCTGGAGTTTGCCAAGGCGCTGATGTCGAAAGCGCAGGTGGCGGTGTCGCCGGGGATCGGGTTCGGACCGATGGGCGAAGGCTTTGTTCGCTTCGGCCTGATCGAGAACAACCACCGGTTGCGGCAGGCGACGTCGAACATCAAACGCTTCCTGACCGGCAAGGCAGACTAAGGGATAGCCGCTCGCTTTACGCCATGGAGGTTGTGGATCTACGCCGTATTTCCGCGCTGGCGCTGGGGCCGGTTCTGGAGGACCAGAAACGCCTTTGGCTGCGCGAATTGGGGTGGGATTTCACGCCGTCCATGGCGGCGATCGTGGCGCTGGTGGACGAGGCGCAACTGTTCGGCTATGCACTGCGCTACGGGCATGTGGTGGTGGGCTACTGCTACTACATCATGGAAGAGCGCAAGGGGATTATCGGCGACCTCCATTTGCTGGAGCCGTTTCGCAATGTCGATAACGAGAACCTGCTGATTGGCGCGTCGATTCGCGAGATGATGCGGGCGGGCGTCGCACGGCGGGTGGAATCCCAATTGATGTGGCTGACCTCGCCGTTTGACCGGACGTATCCGTTTGCGGAGTTCGGACGGAGCTTTCAGCGCGAAGTGATGGAAGTGGCGCTGGGGCCGGACGACGCGCCGTACCCGGAACTTTCGGCGGCGGACGGCGATCCGGTGGTTCTCGCCTGGCATAACCAGATGGTGGAAGACGCGGGCGGTTTGTTGGCGCGCGCCTACGCCGGGCATGTGGATAGCCGGGTCAACGATCAGTACCGCACTGGCGCGATCGCCGCGCGTTTTTTGCAGAACATCGTGGATCATCCGGGTTGCGGGACGTTCG
>JAFDVT010000784.1 GCA_018268875.1 Acidobacteriota bacterium | reverse complement strand
GTCGGCGTCCGTCATGATGATGATCTTGTGATAGCGCAGGCGGGCCGTGTCGAAATCGGACTGGATGCCGTTTCCGATGGCCGTGATCATGGCGCGGATTTCCTCGTGGCCGAGCATACGGTCCACGCGGGCTTTTTCGACGTTCAGGATCTTGCCCTTGAGCGGCAGGATGGCCTGGAAGCGGCGGTCGCGGCCGCTCTTGGCGGTGCCACCGGCGCTTTCGCCCTCGACGAGGTAAATCTCGCAACGCTCGGGATCTTTTTCCTGGCAATCGGCGAGCTTGCCGGGCAGGCCGCCGGAATCGAGCGCGCCCTTGCGGCGGGTGAGGTCGCGGGCTTTGCGGGCGGCTTCACGGGCGCGGTAGGCGTCGATCGCTTTGGAGACGATGCGCTTCATCACCTGCGGATTCTTGTCGAAGAATTCGCCCAGCTTTTCGTTGACAAAGGTGGCGATGGCGCCCTGGACGTCGGTGGTGAGCTTGCCCTTGGTCTGCGATTCGAACTGCGCGCCGGGAAGCTTGATGCTGAGCACGGCGGTGAGGCCTTCGCGCACGTCGTCACCGGAAAGCTGTTCTTTTTCCTTGAACAGATTGGCGGCGGTCCCGTAGGCGTTGATGGTACGGGTTAGGGCGCTGCGGAAGCCCGAAAGGTGCGGTCCACCGTCGATGGTGTTGATGTTGTTGACGAAGGAAAACACCTGGTCGCCGTAGGTGTCGTTGTACTGGATCGAGAGTTCGATCTGGAACGTTCCAGTAGGCCCTTCGCGGGTGCCTTCAAAGTGCATCGGCTTGTCGTGCAGCGTGGACTTGCCTTTGTTCAGCAGCTTGATGAACTCGGAGACGCCACCGGCGTAGAAGAATTCGGCGGTCTTGAAGGGCGCGCCGGCTTCGCCTTCCTGGCGTTCGTCGGTGAGCGTGATGGTGAGGCCCTTGTTCAGGAACGCGAGTTGGCGGAAGCGGGTTGCCAGCGTGTCGAAGTTGAATTCGGTGACGGTGAGAATGGTGCCGTCGGGCTTGAAGGTGACCTTGGTGCCTCGCTTGCTGCCGGCCTTGCCGGTGGCCTTAATCGGGGCCTTGGGAACGCCGATTTCGTAGTCCTGTTCCCAGGTCTGCTTGTCGCGCCAGATTTCGAGGTGGAGCCATTCCGACAGCGCGTTGACGCAGCTTACGCCGACGCCGTGGAGACCGGCGGAGACTTTGTACGAGTTCGCGTCGAACTTGCCGCCAGCGTGCAGCTTGGTCATGACGATCTCGGCGGCGGAAACGCCGAATTCGGGCTTGATGTCCACGGGGATGCCGCGGCCGTTGTCTTGCACCGTGAGCGAATTGTCTTCGTGAATGGTGACTTCGACACGGTCGCAATGGCCGCCCAGGTGTTCGTCGACGGAGTTGTCGATGACCTCCCACACAAGGTGGTGCAGACCCTGTTCGTTGGTCTGCCCGATGTACATGCCGGGACGCAGGCGGACGGCCTCAAGGCCCTCCAGCACGCGAATATTACTGGAATCGTAGGATTCGGTAGCCAATCTGTTGTTCCTTGCTTTTGGGGAGGCTGTTTAAAACACAACCTATTGAAATTGTAGCAGGTTAGGCAATTTTTCGCCATACTAAAGGATATGGAGACCATTACCCTGGGCGGCGGTTGTTTCTGGTGTCTGGAAGCGGTGTACGACGACATGCGAGGCGTGGTTTCCGTGGAGTCGGGCTACATGGGCGGCCATGTGGATCAGCCGACATACAGCGCGGTTTGCATGGGCAACACGGGGCATGCGGAAGTGGTGCGGGTGACGTACGACCCGGCGGTGGTGAGCACGCGCGAGGTGCTGGAAGTGTTCTTTGCGATGCACGATCCGACGACACTGAACCGGCAGGGCAACGATACGGGCACGCAGTACCGTTCGGCGATCTTTTATGATTCCCAAGAACAGCGCCAGGTGGCGGAGGAAGTGATGCGCGAAGTGGCGCCGCTGTTCGACGACCCGATTGTGACGGAGTTGATGCCCGCGTCGGAGTTTTTCATCGCGGAGGACTACCATCAGGAGTATTTCGCCAACAATCCGTATCAGCCGTACTGCATGTTCGCGGTGGCGCCGAAGCTGGCGAAGTTCCGGAAGAAGTACGCGTCGAAGAGCAAAGGCTAGCGGAACGAGGTGACGATCTTGCCGACGAGCGCGTCCAGTTCCGTCTTGCGCGCGGCCGGGTAGGTGAGGATCAGGGTCTTGAAGGTTCCGTCCACCAGGAACGTCTTGCGGTAAAAGATCTGACCCTTGGCGGTGGTTCCGCTGGCGACGAACCATGGGGGCCGCAGAAGCTTGTAGGTGACCTTGGAGCGTTCCTTGTCGAGCGAGGCAAGGGTGGAGTCGTAGGCGGCCTGCAGCGTCTCGTCCAGCGCGTTGTGCGCGCCCCAGACGGTGAGGTCAATCGCCTTGTCCTTCGAGAGGAACTTTTGTCCGTCGCCGGCGTCGGGTTCGCCTTGCGGCGTCAGCAACGAGGCCGGATAGCCGACGCAGTAGACGTACTTCGAATTGCAGTATTTCTCGAGGGTCTGCGCCGGAGCGGCGACGGCGGCGGAGAGGAACAGCAGGGTGGCGAGCGCTTTCACGAGTGGAGGCTCCGTTGCATGAGTACAGTATCCAGCCAACGGTCGAACTTGTAGCCCACTGACCGTAACACACCGGCTTGTTCGAAGCCGCACTTGGCGTGTAGCTCCACTGAGGCCGTGTTTTCGAGGCCCCCTCCGATGACGGCGATCATCTGCCGGTAGCCTTTTGCCGCGCAATCCGAAATCAATGCCTGCAGGAGGGCCTTTCCGAGCCCCTGGCCTGCGAACTCCGGGCGGATGTACACCGAATCCTCGACGGTAAAGCGGTAGGCTTTGCGAGGCCGGTACGGCGTGCAATAGGCATAGCCGGCGAGGATGCCTTGGTGCGTTTCCACCACCAGGTACGGCAACTGCTTGTCCTGCACGGCGGCCATGCGATCCCGCATGTCGGCCTCGGTTGGTGGATCGAGTTCAAAGCTGCCGATGCCGTTTTGGACCCAATGGGCGTAGATCTGTTGGATCCCCGGTACGTCGGCCGAGGTTGCCTCGCGCAGGCGCATCCAGCCGACGCAACGGAGGACGGGCGTGCGAGGGTACTTGGGGAAGCGTTCCGGCTGGCGCAAGGCCATGCCGCAGAGGTAAAACATCGAGCCCCTGTCCGAGCGGATCGGCCGGCAGTGGATGCAGGTTCCGCACAAGCCAGGGGCCACGGTGGTTGTTAGCTTTCGAAGTAGCCGCGGATGATGGCGGCGGTGGTCGCGATGTCCTCGTCGGTGTGGGCGGCGGAAATGAAGGCCGCCTCAAACTGCGAAGGCGGGAAGTACACGCCACGGTCGAGCAGGTAGTGGAAGAATTCGCCGAAGCTCTTGGTGTCGGCGGTCTTGGCGGATTCCCAATCGGTGACCGGCGTCGGCTTGAAGAAGAACGTGATCATCGAGCCGAAGCGGTTCACCGTGATGCTCGACGGGACCGCGGCCGCGAGCGCCGCCGTGCTCTTTTCGATGCGGGAATACACTTCCGGGTGCGCCTTGAGGTAGCGGATCATGGCGAGACCAGCCGACACCGCTACGGGGTTGCCGGACAGCGTCCCCGCCTGATAGACGGGGCCGGCGGGCGCGACCTTCTTCATGATGTCCTCGCGGCCACCGTAGGCGGCGAGCGGGAGTCCACCGCCGATGATCTTGCCGAGCGTGGTGAGGTCCGGCTTGATGTTGAACACTTGCTGGGCGCCGCCTAACGCGAGGCGGAAACCGGTCATCACTTCGTCGAAGATCAGCAGCGCGCCGTGTTTTTCGGTGAGCCCGCGCATGGCCAGCAGGAACTCGGCGGTGGGGATGACGCAGCCCATGTTGCCGACCACGGGTTCGACGATGACGGCCGCGATCTTGTCGCCGTAGTTGGCGAACGCGGCTTCGAGCGCCGGGACGTCGTTGTACGGGAGCGCGATGGTCGTGTCGGCGAACGCCTTGGGCACGCCCTGGGTGTCCGCGATGCCGAGGGTCGCCATGCCGGAACCGGCTTTGACCAGAAGGGAGTCCACGTGGCCGTGGTAGCAGCCTTCGAACTTGATGGTGAGGTCGCGCTTGGTGTAGCCGCGGGCGACGCGGAGGGCGGACATGGTGGCTTCGGTGCC
>JAFDVT010000783.1 GCA_018268875.1 Acidobacteriota bacterium | reverse complement strand
GGACCTCCGTCGCCGGTAAAGCCCGGCGTACCGTCGCCTGCCACGGTGGTGATGACGCCCGTGCCGATGGTCACTTTGCGAATCCGGCTGTTGAAGTCGTCGGCGATCAGCAGGTTGCCGGCCGAATCGACCGCGATGCTGTAGGGCGATAGACCAGCGGACAGAGCGGGTCCGCCATCGCCGCTCGCGGCGGCGAGTCCGCTACCGGCCACCGTAGTGATAATGCCGTCGGGATCGATGCGGCGGACGCGGTTGTTGCCCCAATCGGCGATGTAGACGTTGCCATTGGCGTCGGTGGCGATGCCCTGCGGCGCACGCAGGCGGGCGGAGTTCGCGGTGAGCCCGTCACCGGAAAAACCGCCGGCTCCATTGGTCGCGCCGGCAATCTGGCGTACCGAACCATCGGCGGCGACGCGCATCACGCGGTTGGCATCGGGATCGGTGAAGTAGTAACCGCCACCGGGAGCGGGAGCGATGCTGGCGGGCCCGGTCAGACGGGTGGTGCCAATGCCAGGCAGACCATTGCCGGCCACCGTGCTGACGCGTCCGGTCGCGGCGTCGATCTTGCGGACGCGGTAATGCAGGTTGTCGGAAACAAAGAGGTTGCCGGTGGCGTCGCGAGCCACGCCGACGGGCAGATTGAAGACGGTTTCAAGCGCGGGCTTGCCGTCCACGGCTCCCGATCCGGCGATGGTGGTTATTTGCGACGATCGGATGCGACGGATGCGTCCGTTGCCCGTGTCGGCCACCAGGTACTCGTTGTTGCCGGAAATGACGGCGTGCTCGGGGATCGCAAAGCGGGTGGCGTTGAGCGCGTCGTTATCGCCCGCAAACCCGGATTCATTGGCCTTTCCGGCGACGGCGGTGATGATGTTTCCACCCGCGGCGACAAGCCGTAGCTTATTGCCGTCCAGGATCAGGAGGTTGCCCGCGGCGTCCACGCTGACGTCGTCGGGGCCGTAAAACAACGCGTCGGCGACCGGACCGTTGTCGCCAAAATCCACCGGAAAGCCGTACTCGCCGCCGAACGTCGTGATGATGCCCGTCGCGAGGTCCACTTTGCGAAGCAGCGAATTGCCCCAGTCGGCGATGTAGACGGACTTGCCGTCGCTGGCCACACCCGAAGGCAGGGCGAGCTGCGCATTGACCGCGAGACCATTGTCGTTCCCCGCGCCGATGCTGCCCGTACCGGCGAACCCGGTAATGATGCCGGTGGCAAGATTCAGCTTGCGGACGCGGCTGTTCATGTATTCGACGATGTAGAGCGTGTCGGGGGAACTGGGTTCGATCGCCACCGTGTACGGCGACATGCCGGCCCGCGTAGCCGCTTCGCCGTCGCCAGTGGATCGCGAACTTCCATTGCCCGCGATGGTGAGCATCTCGCCGGTTTCGAGGTCAATGCGGCGGACGCGATAATTCCCGGTATCCGCAAAATACAGATACTTGCCCGCCGCATCCACCACGAGTCCGCCGGGTTTCTTAATGCGAAGGTCGGTGGCGAGACCGCTATTACCCGTAAATCCGGAACGTCCGTTACCTGCGATTGTCGATATCTTTCCGTCGGACGCGGCGATTTTCCGAATTCGCGAATCGCTGGCGTCACTGATATAGACATTGCCTCGCCGGTCCGACGCAACGCCTTGCGGCTTACGGAGATACGCTTCGGCGGCGGGAATTCCATCGCGAATCGCGTCGGTGCCGGCGATCGTGGTGGAGGAATAACTTTGGGCGGAAAATGCGGAAACTGCGACGAGAACTGCGGCGGAGATAAACAAGCGAACGGACTCCTTACTGACGTTTCTTACCGAATGATGAAGGTTTAGACACCAAAGATTAGCATTTTGTTACCTTCCCGACGAACTGTCGTTCCGTCAAAATTCGGTCAAAATAGGTCGTATGCCCACGAGCACTCGCCGAACCGTCGCCGGACTGATTACCGCCGCGCCATTTCTCGCAAGGTTCGCCCGATTGAAAGCGGACCCGGCGTTCAACCCCGATTACGCCACCGCGACGCAGACATTGAAAGCGCTGTCGAGCGGCGCGATCTCGTCCGAAGAACTGGTGAAGCATGCGTTTGCGAGGATCGCGCGGTACAACCCGAAGATCAACGCGTTCGTCACGCTACGCGAGGAACAGGCGCTCGCGGAGGCCAAGCAGGCCGATCGAGCGCGGATGAACAAGCGCGCGCAACAGGGCCGGCTCGCCGGGTTGCCGATCACGATCAAGGACGCCTTTGCGACCAAGGGGATTCGCACCACGGCGGGGTCCAAACGGTGGGAAAATTTCGTTCCCGAAGAAGACGCTGTAGCGGTCGGCAAGCTTCGCGCAGCGGGCGGCATTATTCTGGGCAAAACCAATCTGCCCGAATATTCCGGCGACATCCAGACGTTCAACGACCTGGTGGGCACCACGAACAATCCTTGGAATGAAAAGCGGACGAGCGGAGGTTCCACAGGCGGGGGCGCGGCGTCGATCGCGGCCGGCTTCAGCTACCTGGAACTGGGCAGCGACTCCGGCGGGTCGATTCGAATTCCCTCGCACTACTGCGGCGTATACGGCCACAAGAGCACCGTGCATCTGGTCTCGCGTATCGGGTGGATGCCGCCTGCGCCGGGCGAGTTCAAGGGTCCGAACGACTGGTCGGTGGCGGGTCCGATTGCGAGGTCGGCCGAGGATCTGCAACTGATGCTGGAAGTCGCGGCGGGGCCGCCTCCGGAGGAAGCGATCGCGTACCGCTGGAGTCCACCCGCGCCTCGCCGGAAGCTGTTGAAGGATTTTCGAGTGGGGTTCGTGGCGGACGATCCGTTCTGCCCGGTGGCTCCCGACATTAAGGAGGCGCTGGCGCCGGTGTTTCGGAGTCTCGAAGGCAAGACGGCGAAGTTCGTGGAAGGCTGGCCGAAGGGATTCGACCCACGGCACAATCTGGAGGTCTTTCAGTTTGTGACGCGGGTGTTTGGGGCACCGGGCGGGACGTGGTACTCCGAGTGGGAAAAGTACTACATCGAGCGTCAAAAGATCCGGCGGGTGTGGCGCGAGTACTTCCAGGAGTTCGACGTGTTCCTGTCGCCGGTGACGATTGTGCCGGCGATCCTGCACGACCATTCGATGCCGCGTGATTCGCGAGTCATCGAGACGTACGGCGGAAAGCGGCCGTACCTGGACTTGAGTTCCTGGATCACGCCCGCGGGGCTGAACGGATGTCCTGCGACGGTGGCGCCGGTAGCTCTGACGTCGCGCGATCGGCTGCCGGTGGGGCTGCAGATCATCGGTCCATTCCTGGAGGACCTGACGCCGATTCAGTTCGCAAGTCTGGTGGGACACATCCAGCATCCACGGATGTAAGAGGTAAGAAAAAGCCTCCTCAGATTCTCCCGTGCGTGCCGCTTCCGGTGCCTGTCACCGTGCCTGGCACCGAATGCGGGATTGATCTTTTTTTCAAAGGTTTGCGGGACGCCATCAGCGAGCCTCAGGCGCAAACCCGGGTGTACGCCACTGGCGAGGTTCGAGGTAAGGAAAGCTCCCTCGGAATTGCCTGGGCGCACCGCTTCCGGTGCCTGTCACAGTGAGTGGCGCCGAATGCGCCTTTTGACTTTGTTTGCAAGTTTTTGCACGCCTCTGCATTCTGCCAAACCTCGACCGGCAGGTGGTAGACCACAGGGCGAGGCGAGGATAGGGATGGTCCGTTTTCCAAGCTGATCGCGCTGAGAATTTTGATGCGACAGTTTGTGCCCTACGCAATTTATGTCCACGGTTCGTTCCTGAATGAGCTTGTCTTCAGGATCCTCGGCGGGATCGCCCGGGACGACGACGGCAACGTCATG
>JAFDVT010000782.1 GCA_018268875.1 Acidobacteriota bacterium | reverse complement strand
GCCGCTCGATCCAGGCTTCCTGCGCGGTGATTTCGATGCCCTGATCGACGGTCAACGGATAGTGCGTGCGAATCTCGCTGCCGATGCGGTCCTTGAGCGGCGTCACGATCTTGCCGCGGGCCGTGTAATCTTCAGGGTTCGCGGTGAACACCAGCAGCACATCGAGCGGCAGGCGGATCGGATAGCCTTTGATCTGCACGTCGCCTTCCTGCATGATGTTGAATAAGCCGACTTGAATCTTGCCCGCGAGGTCAGGCAGTTCGTTTACGGCAAAGATGCCTCGATTGGCGCGCGGCAGCAGACCATAGTGGACGGTGAGTTCGTCGGAGATATTGTTACCGGATCGCGCAGCTTTGATGGGATCGATGTCGCCGATCATGTCCGCAATCGTGACGTCCGGAGTGGCCAACTTTTCGACGTAACGCTGATCGCGATGGAGCCATGCGATGGGCGTGTCGTCGCCGGCTTCGGCAATCAGGTCCTTTGAAAAGCGGGACAACGGCGCGAACGGATTGTCGCGAATTTCCGAGCCCGCGACGTACGGCGTCCACTCATCGAGGAGCGTGGTGAGCATGCGGATCAAGCGCGTCTTGGCTTGTCCACGAAGTCCCAAAAGAATGAAGTTGTGACGCGAGAGCAGCGCGTTGACGACCTGGGGAACAACGGTCTCCTCATAGCCTCGCACGCCCGGAAATAAAGGCTCGTTCGTACGGAGGCGCGCAATCAGGTTTTCGCGAATCTCCTCTTTTACCGGGCGGTTCCGGAACCGCCTCTGTTCTGACCGCAAAGCACCAAGAGTTACGGGTAGATTCACTCACCTGCCTCCAACTGCCCCGATTGTAACAGCGATGTCCGGAACGTCAGAATAGAAGGGTGAGTTGCTCGAAGCTGCATACCTCGTTCCACAGCAAAGTGTGGGGATCCGAAAAGCTGGCGCCCTGGTTTGACGACACCGTAGAGAAGACAGGCGAGGTCTGGTTCGATCCGCCGGCGGACGTACCGTTGTTGATCAAGTTCCTGTTCACGACGGAGAATCTTTCGGTACAGGTGCACCCCGCCGACGATTACGCGCGTACGCATCACAACGGGTCGAACGGCAAAACCGAGATGTGGTACATCCTGCGCACCGAGCCGGGCGCGAAAATCGCCTTGGGGTTGCGGGAGGCAGTGACGGCGGAGAAGTTGCGGGAAGCCTCGCTTTCGGGCGAAATCATGGACCTTTTGAATTGGATCGAGGTGCAGCCCGGTGACATGTACTTCGCTCCTGCGGGTACGGTGCACGCCATCGGCGCGGGAATTGCGCTGCTTGAGATTCAGCAGATTTCGGACATCACGTACCGCTTGTACGATTACGGTCGCGATCGCGAATTGCACTTGGAGCGCGGCGTTGAGGTCTCGCATTCGGATGTCCACCGGCATCAGGATCTGTCGCAGTGTCCGTACTTCCGAACGACCGTGATCGAGGTTTCGGGCGCGGCGACGATCGAGGCTCCGCGGACGCCGTCGATTCTCATCTGCGTGCAAGGGCGGGGAACTGTGGACAAGCAGGCGTATCGAGCGGGTGAGGCGTGGCTGCTGGACCAGTCGAGCGTGGCGGTGGAGGCGGAGACGGGCAGCCGCTTTCTGCTGACCTACGTTCCCACGCGCTAAAGTGGAGTTATAAAGCCATGGCTACGAGGAAAAAGGGCAAAGCCGCGTATATGATTTCGTCGGTTGCCGAGCAATACGGCGTCCATCCTCAAACTCTGCGTTTGTATGAACGCGAAGGGTTGTTGAAACCGTCGCGCAGCGAAGGCAACACGCGTCTGTACACGGACGACGATCTGGAACGGCTGGAAGTGATCCTGAAACTGACGCGCGACCTGGGAGTGAACCTCGCGGGTGTCGAAATTGTTCTGAATATGCGCGAAAAGATGGACGCGATGCAGCAGCAGATCGAACAGTTCGTGTCCACGTTGAGCGATCTGGCGCGCCATGTTCCGATTGAAGAAAAGCGCCCGCAAAATTCGCTGATTCCCATCATCGACGTGCGTCGCCGCAAGTCCTGAAATGCCGGCCATCTCGTTCCAAGGCGTTTCCAAAGCCTACTCCGTGTATGAAACCGCGGGAGACCGGCTGAAGGAACTGCTGACTTTCAACCGCCTCAGTTTTCATCGCGATTTTTGGGCGTTGCGCGACGTGTCGTTCGAAGTCGAACGCGGGCAGACGTTCTGCATCGTGGGCGAAAACGGTTCCGGCAAAAGCACGCTGCTGCAGATCGTTGCGGGCATTCTGCAACCGACCTCGGGAGTGGTGCAAGTGAACGGCCGCGTGTCGGCGCTGCTGGAATTGGGCAGCGGGTTCAATCCTGAATTTTCCGGCCGCGACAACGTGTATATGAATGGCGCCATCCTCGGTCTGTCGGCCAAGGAAATGGATGCGAAGTATCAGGACATCCTCGATTTTGCGGAGATCGGTGACTTCATCCATCAACCGGTCAAAACGTATTCGAGCGGCATGGGCGTGCGTCTTGCGTTTTCGGTTGCCATCCACGTCGATCCCGACATTCTTCTTGTGGATGAGGCTCTGGCCGTGGGCGACATTTACTTCCGCCAGCGCTGCATGCGCAAGGTGCATGAACTGCGGGCACGAGGCGTAACGATCCTGTTCGTTTCGCACGCCACCGGCGACGTCAAGGCTCTTGGCGACCGCGCGATGTGGCTGGACCACGGGCAGGTTCGCGACCTTGGCGACACCGAGCGCGTCGTCAGCGGTTACCTCGCGGCGATGACGTCGAAGGACTCGGCGTACATCGAACATAAGAAGACCGAGATCGATCATGATCGCGAGGCGATCGTCGCGCCGGAAGTGGAAGAACATCTGCCGAACGTCGACGGGCGCCATGGCGACGGACGCGCGCAAGTGCTTGGTATCAGCATCAACGATCCGGCGGGCAACCCGGTGCGGATGCTCGACCCAGGCACCAAGATCGTGATTCGTATCAGCGCTCGCGCCAATGAGGAACTGCATCATCCCAACATCGGGTTCATGTTGCGCAACCATCTGGGCGTTGATTTCTGCGGCACCAACACGACGCGCGAAGGGTACGAATTGCCGCCCATGCTCGCGGGCGACGTCGTGACGGCGGACTTCCATCTGGAACTGCCGGAATTGTCGTCGTCTACTTTTTCGTTCTCGCCTGCCATCGCCGATGGATCGCTCGATCACTATGCGATGTGCGACTGGGTGGAGAACGCGATCGTGCTGCCGATGTCGCGCGGGGAAAGCCCAGTTTACGGCCAAATGCACCTGAAATGCCGCGTGGAGGTCAACTCGCGGCTGGGAGCAGTGCACGCTTGAACACGGAGTTTACCGGCGAACGAGTGGTTCCCGGGCAAGTCGGCGTCGATCTCTGGAACGAACATTTTTCGCGGTACTGTTATGCCGCGCGCATGGCCCAGGGCAAGCGTGTTCTGGACCTTGGCTGTGGCACCGGCTATGGGACCGCGGAGTTAGCGAAGACAGCCGCATCGGCCACCGGCGTGGATGTCGCGGAGGACGCGGTGGCGTACGCGTCGCAGCACTATCCGGGGATTCAATTTGTGCGCGCGTCCGCAACTGCGACGGGACTGCCAGACGCGTCCTTCGACCTCATCACGGCGTTTGAAGTGATCGAACATTTGACGGATTGGCGGGCGCTGCTCGCTGAGGCGAAGCGCCTGTTGGCGCCCGGTGGAACGTTTCTTGTATCGACGCCGAATCGCGAGTATTACGCCGAATCGCGCGGCGCGAGCGGGCCCAATCCATTTCACGAACACGAGTTCGAATACACGGAATTTCGCGATGCGGTGAGCGAGTTCTTCGCGCCGGTCGAGATCCTGTTGCAGAACCGCACCGAAGCGTTCGCGTTTGTGAGCGCGGGGTTCGCGGGCGACGCGACAGCAGTGGTGCAAGGTTCCGGCAACGTTTCGGATACGGCG